>NZ_JBFUFP010000183.1:0-7342 GCF_056403375.1 Rhizobacter sp. P2_H2 | reverse complement strand
GGATCGACCTGAGCGGCGCGGCGGTGTCGGCCGACGAATCGCTGTGGTCGATGACCGACATCACCGCGCTGAAGGACAGCGAGGCGCACGCCCGCCACCTTGCGCTGCACGACCCGTTGACCGGGCTGCCGAACCGCATGCTGTTCGCCGAAAGGCTGCTCTACATCCTGGCCGATGCGCAGCGGCGCCGGCAGCTGACGGCCGTGAGCTGGCTCGACCTGGACGGCTTCAAGGCCGTCAACGACGCCCACGGACATGACGCCGGCGACGCCGTGCTGCGCGAGGTCGCGAAGCGGCTGCTCGGCTGCATCCGCACCAACGACGTGGTGGCCCGTTTCGGCGGCGACGAGTTCGCGCTGATCCTCAGCAACATCCAGGATGCGCGCGAGGTGGAACGCGTGCTGCAGCGGGTGCTGCAGGCGATCGAGCTGCCGATCCACCTGGCCCGCGGCGAGGTGGTGACGGTGGGCGCGAGCATCGGCGTCGCGATCGGGCCCGAACACGGCGACGATGGCGACGCGCTGACGGCCCGCGCCGACCAGGCGATGTACGTCGCCAAGCGGGCCGGCAAGCACCGCGTCGTCCTCTGGAGCCCCTGAGGCAACGCCCGCGTCCCGGTCACGGCGCGGTCATGGCTCGGCGATGGCTCGGGCATGCACCTCTCGCCGCTGCAAGCAGTGTTTCAGAGTATTGGGAACGCGCTTCATCACAGGGGTCCCGCGGTAGCCTGCGGCCCATTCAAACTGCGAATGAGCTCCCCATGACAACCAGAATGACCCCGCTGCGACTGACCCTGGTCGCCATCGCCTGCGCCGCCGCCACGCCCGCCTTCGCCATCGACTGGCCGGCCGGCTTCTCGAAGTGCGCCGACGAAGGCAAGAGCTGCAAGATCGGGACGACGGCCCGCCAGGTGTCGTTCGGCGTGAAGAACAAGTGGGTCGTGAAGACGCTGTCGGGCACCGTGGCCTGCACCGGCGCGACCTTCGGCGGCGTGGATCCGAACGCGGGCAAGAAGGAGAAGTGCGCGGTCGGACCGGTGGCTGCACCGGCGCCCGCGCCTGCTCCGGCACCTTCGCCCGCGCCCGCACCGGCCCCTGCACCCGCCCCTTCGCCGGCACCCGCCCCGGCCCCGGCTCCCGCACCCGCACCGGCCCCCGCGCCGAGCGGCCTGACCGCCGGCTTCGCCGGCACCGTGACCGGCGGCGGCAAGGCCGCAGCCGTGACGGTGAGCACCGCGGCCGCGATGCAGGCAGCGATCGATGCCTACACCGGCTCGGCCGGCCTCGTGATCCGCTACACCGGCAGCTTCGACTTCGCGTCGATCACCGACTCCTGCGCGYAGCGCACGAAGCCGGCCGGCGCCATCGTCGAGGTCAAGAACAAGAGCAACGTGACGATCGAAGGGGCCGACGGCTCGGCCGCGAACTTCGGCCTGGCGATCAAGAGCGGCGCGACGAACGTCATCATCCGCAACATGACGATCGGCCTGCTGCCGGGCTCGATCGACGCGATCGGCATCGAGGGCCAGGGCGGCAAGTCCCCCGGCTACATCTGGGTCGACCACAACACGCTGTTCAGCAGCATCAAGGAGTGCGCGGGCGCCGGCGACATGGAGTTCGACGGGCTGGTCGACAACAAGGCCGGCGCGCACCACATCACCTACTCGTACAACCACATCCACGACCACCAGAAGGTCGGGCTGATCGGCTCCAGCGACAGCGATTCCAGCGACCGCTTCATCACCTACCACCACAACTTCTACGAGAACGTGAAGTCGCGGCTGCCGCTGCAACGCGGTGGCTACACCCACCTGTACAACAACCTGTACAGCGGCGTGCACACCTCGGGCGCCAACATCCGCATGGGCGGCTTCTCGCTGATCGAGGGCAACTGGTTCGAGAACGCGCAGAACCCGGTGACCTCGCGCGACAGCTCGACCATCGGCTGGTGGGAGCTGCGCAACAACAACGTGAAGAGCCCGGCCGATTTCAGCCGCTACGGCATCACCTGGGTGGCCAGCGAGTCGTCGCCGTCGCGCGACGCGACCGACTGGGTCAGCACCAGCACGTTCCCGGTCGGCATTCCGTACACCTACACTCTGCACGACCCGGCCTGCGTGAAGCAGAAGCTGCCCGCGGTGGCGGGTGCAGGCAAGGCGCTGGCCGGGCTGGGTTGCAACTGAGCTGCCACTGGCCACACAGACCGCCACATCGCGGCGTACTGAGGAGACAAACTTGGATCTGCACTTCGGAACGCCGCTGCGTGCGGCGATCGTGGCCGGCGGGCTGCTCGCCGCCGCCCTCCCCGCGATGGCCGGCACCTTCGTGTACGTCTCCAACGCCGACAGCCAGGAGCTGTCGGTGCTGGCCTTCGACCGCAGCACCGGCCGGCTGAGCCCGGTCGAGACGCTCGCCGTCGGCGGCACGGTGATGCCGCTCGCGGTGAGCCCCGACAAGCGCTTTCTCTACGCCGCGCTGCGCTCGCAGCCGTTCCGCGTGGTGAGCTTCGCGATCGACCCGGCCGGTGGCCGCCTCAAGAAGCTGGGCGAGGCGCCGCTGGCCGACAGCATGGCCAACATCGACGTCGACGCCAGCGGCAAATGGCTGTTCGCGGCCTCGTACCCGGGGCACAAGATCACCGTCAACAGCATCGACGGCAACGGCGTGGTCGGGGCCATCCAGCAACTGATCCCGACGGCGCCGAACGCGCATGCGATCCATGCCGACGCGAGCAACCGCTTCGTGCTGGCCACCAGCCTCGGCGGCGACAACCTGTCGGTCTGGCGCTTCGATGCGGCCAAGGGGCAGCTGACGCCGAACGATCCGGCGATCGTGCAGGCAGCACCCAAATCCGGCGCCCGCCATTTCGTCTGGGACAAGGCGCAGAAGCACCTGTACCTGCTCAACGAGGTGGATGCGTCGCTGTACGTCTTCGCGTGGGATGCCGGCCGCGGCACGCTGCGCGAACTGCAGCGCACGACCACGCTGCCGGAGGGTTTCACCGGCAAGCCGTGGGCCGCCGACCTTCACCTGAGCCCGGACGGCCGGCAGCTCTATGCGTCGGAGCGCACGTCGAGCACGATCGCGCGCTTCAAGGTGGATGCCGAGACGGGCAAGCTGGAGCCGGCTGGCAGCACGCCGACCGAGAAGACGCCGCGCGGCTTCGCGATCGATTCATCGGGCCGCTTCCTGATCGCGGCCGGGCAGGAGTCGCATTCGGTGTCGGTGCATGCGATCGACCCGCGCACCGGCGCGCTCGGCGAGGCCACGCGGCTGCCGGTCGGCAAGAACCCGAACTGGGTGGAGATCGTCGACCTGCCGTGACGGCCCTCGGCGCGCGCGTTCAACTCTCGTTGTGCGCCACCTTGATGCGCCGGCGCGAGCGCGCGGCGACGTCGTAGATGTTGAAGTCGTTCATCGTGCGCCCGTAGAGGTGCAGGCTGACCGCACGCGGCCGCTCGGCCGGCACGCCGGTGACGTGGATGTGGTCCGGGTTCGGCACGAAGCTCGTGACGGCCCCGTGGCTCAGCAGGATCGTGCCGCCGCGCGCGAGGTCGATGTCTTCGTCGGCGCCGCGGTCGGGCGACAGCCGCACGTAGCTGCGCTCTTCCAGCACGCCCTCGACGACGCCGACGACGCCCCAGCTGCCGTGGTCGTGCACCGGCGTCCATTGGCCCGGCAGCCAGACGATCGAGTACAGCGACAGGCTCGCATCCGGCGCGTCGTAGATCAGGTTGCGGGTGTAGCCCGACGCGTTGCTGCGGTAGTGCTGCGGCTCCAGGAAGCTGCCGGCATGATCGATCAGCTCGAGCATCAGCGGCGCCAGTGCGAGCACGCAATCGGCCGGGTCGGGCTGGCGGCCGCTGCGGGCCGATGCTTGGGCGATGAAGGCGTCGAGGGCGGTGGAGGTCATCGGCGGATTGTCGCGCCAGCCGCCGGCCCGCTCATCTCGCGATGAGGGCAGGCAGCGACGCCCACAGCAGCGCCACGCCCGACGCCGTCAGCAGGCCCAGCACGACCTTGCGGAATGTCGCCTCGGAAATGCCGATGTACAGCCGCGCGCCCAGCAGCGTGGGCACCAGCATCGCCGGCGCGACGATCGCGAACATCGGCAGCATGTCGCGCGTGACGATGCCCTTGGCCACGTAGACGGTCATCGTGACCGCCAGCGCCGCGAGGTTGAAGTTCTGGATGATGGCGCGCTGTTCGTCCTTCGCGAAGCCGCGCAGCGTGCACCACAGCGTGGGGATCGTGCCGGTGAATCCGCCGATGCCGCCCATCACGCCGCCGAGGCCGCCGGCGACGGCATCGGCCACCCTGCCGCCGGCCCGGATCTTCGGGAGGCTGCCGGCCAGCAGCATCGCCGGACACCACAGCACGAGCAGCGTGCCCAGCACCGCCTTGAACATCAGGATGTCGAGCCGCGGCAGGATCGCCACGCCGATCGGAATGCCGGCCAGGCCGCCCAGCACGAAGGGCAGCAGGCGCCGCAGGTCGAAGCCGCGGCGCACCGTCACCGCGGCAATGACCTGGCCGGTCAGCGAGCCGAACACCGCGAGCACGGCCGCCAGCATCGGGTCGAGCGCCCAGGCCCAGAACGACATCGCGGTGAGGCCGAAACCGAAACCCGACAGGCCCTGGACGAAGCCGGCACAGATCGCGCCGACGGCGACGACCAGGGTGAGGTGATCCATCATGCGCGCCAGGATAGCGTCGCGATGGCCGCCCCTCCCGGGCGGTCCGCCCGTTCGTTCAGCCGGGATGCTCGCCGACGTCCGAGCTGTGCCGCAGCGTCGCGAAATGCACGGCATCGCTCAGGTGGTGGTAGTCGAAGCCRGCAAACGAATAGACGCCGTTGCGGTACGAGATCGCCAGTTGCGACATCGTCTTTCGTTCGGCCTCGTCGGGCGCATCGATGCCCGGGTGCGTCGTCGCATCGCGTTGCCGCACCCTGTCCGCCTCGCGGACCAGCACCAGGCGGGCGTGGTTCACGGCATCCGTGAGGTGGAGGAAGCGCACGCCTTGGCAGCTGTAGTGCGTGCCGTTGTAGCGGATGGCGAATGTCGCCATCAGCGTGGCGCGCTCCAGCAGGGTTTCACCGGGCCGCATCGGGCCGGCATCCATCCGGTCGGCGAGGTGCCCGCCCTCGGACGTGAAGGCATCTTCTGCAGCGGCATAGCTGTCGCGGTATCTCTTTGCCATGGGGTCTCCTGGAGTTCCCTGCAGCCTGCGCGCCGACAGGCGGCATGTCCGTGCGATGGAACACACAGGCGCCCGCTGCCGCGTGCCATCCGGCTTCAACCGCTCGCGCCGAGCCCCGCGCGCGGCAACGCGAAGAAGAAGCGAACCATCTCCTTCGACGCATCCGGACCTCGCGGGTCGGCATGGGACCCCCGGGCATCCCCGCCGAACCAGGCGTGGCCGGCCCCGTGGACGATCCACGACTCGAGCCGGACCTCGCCCGCGCTGTCCACATAGCGCGTGAGGCGGCAGGCCCGGCCGGCGTCCGACGCGTCTTCCAGCGTGATCGCATTCAACGGGCCCTGGCCGGCACGTGCCAGGTAGGCGTCCTGCGCCTGCCTGACGATCTCTGCGCCGTTGCTCGGCTGCACGGTGTGGTCGCGATCGCCGTGGAAGACGATCGTGGGCACCGGGCGCGTTGCGCGGCCCGTCGATGCCGCGGCTCGCACACCGGGCATCCCGCTGCGCCCGCCCTTCATCGCGGCCATCGCCGACGGGATGTCGCTCGCGCTGCCATACGGCAAGCCCGAATGCGCGCCCACGCCGGCAAACAGATCCGGGTAGCACTCGCCGAGGACCACGGCCATCGCGGCGCCGGCGGACAGCCCGGCCACGAAGATCCGGCCCCGATCCACGCCGTGGCCTTGCGCCACCTGCTGGACGATGCCCGCGATCAGCGACGGCTCGCCGGCATCGCGCGCCTGGTCCTGCGGCTTGAACCAGTTCCAGCACTTCGACGGGTTCGCCTGCGCCGGCTGCTCGGGGTACACGACGAGAAAGCCCTGCTCGTCGGCCAGGCGGTTCATCCGCGTGCCGGTCGCGAAATCGTCGGGCGACTGGGTGCAGCCGTGCAGCATCACGATCACCGGACGCGCCTCGGCCGGATTCCCCGCGGGGACATAGAGCTTGTAGGCACGGCTCCCGGCGTGGTTGCTGAACTGGCAGGTCTCGAAGCTTCCCGCGACCTGCGCTTCATCCATCGACGGCTGCGCCACTCCAGCGGGCGGTGCGTACGGAACCGCATCCGGCGAGAGCGCCCGCCGGATCGTCTCGGTCACGTCACGCATCGGGCCCGTCGAGGTGTCGAGCCCCGCGGACGCGAGCGCCCGCTGGATCGTCTCGTTGATCGCGTTCGCATCGAAGGGCGGGGAAAAGGGTTTGTACAGCTTGCTCATCGTTCGATGCTGAGGGGTGGCCGCGCGCATTCACAGAGGCGCACAGGCCGATCCCGTGCAGGCGTCTTCCGACACGCGCATCGGTCGGTTGCCCTCACAGCTTGTCGCCGAGCGTGGAGAACAGCTCGATGAGCCGCGCTGCGGCAGGCGACAGGTAGCTGTTGGCGCGGTAGGTCACCACGAGCCGGCGGTGCATCGTGGCCTCCTTCAGGGGGATCTCCTTCAGGCCCGACCGTCCCGGCCGGCTGCCCAGGTGGTGGCGCGAGATGAAACTCAGCAGGCCGGTCTGCTCGATCAGCAAGGGCAGCATCAGCAGCATCGTGCTCTCGACCTGGACCTGCGGCCGCGGCAACCGCTTGCGGTCGAAGGTGTGGTCGAGCCAGTCGCGCGTCGGCGCGCCGGGAGGTTGCAGCGCCCAACGATAGCCCGACAAGTCCTTCAGCGTCGGGGTGCCGCGGAACAGTTCGTGGCTCGCGCTCGCGGCGACGACGATCGCATCCTCCACCAGCATCTTCGAGACGTAGCCGGCTTCGGTGGGGCCCTCGGTTCCCACCATCATGTCGATCTCGCCGGCATGCAGTTGCGGCTTCAAGGTGTCGACCAGGCCGACGACGGTGCGCAGCGTCACCTCGGGCGCCTCCTGCAGCAGTTGCCGGGCCACCGAGGGCAGCACGAACTGCGCCGCGGTCGGCACGATGCCGATGCGGACATGCCCGGCCAGGCCCTGGCCGATGGCACCGATCTCGCGCTGCGCATCTTCCACGTCGAAACGCATGCGCTGGGCCCACTTCAGCAGCACGCGACCCGCAGCCGTCAGCCGGATGCCCCGGCCGGCCTTCTCGAACAGCGCGGCCCCGCAGTCCTCCTCCAGGCGCCGGACGCAACTCGTCAGCGCGGGCTGGGTGCGGTGCAGCCGCGCCGCCGCAC
>NZ_JBFUFP010000182.1:0-7417 GCF_056403375.1 Rhizobacter sp. P2_H2 | reverse complement strand
GAACTGGTCGCGATGATCCAGACGCAGCGCGCCTACGAGCTGAACTCGAAGGCGATCACCACCTCCGACCAGATGCTGCAGAAGCTCAGCCAACTCTGAACATCGCCATGAAACGACTCGCTCTTCTGGCCGCGCCGGCCCTGCTCGCCGGCTGCAGCACGCTCTATCCGCTGCCCAAGGTCGACGTGGCCGAGCCGACGCGCGCGCGGCCCGAGGCGATCGCGGCCCCGTCGGTGAACAACGGCTCGATCTTCCAGTCGGGCCAGTACCGGCCGCTGTTCGAGGACTACCGCGCCCGGCTCGTCGGCGACACGCTGACGGTGCAGATCGTGGAAAAAGTCTCGGCCAGCCAGAAGAGCACCAGCACCATCGACAAGAGCGGCTCGGTCGCCGCCGGCGTCAGCGCGCTGCCGCTGGTGAACCCGAATGCGCTGCTGCGCTCCAGCGCGGCCGGCAATTCGGCGAACACCTTCGCCGGCAAGGGCAGCACCGAGAACACCAACGACTTCTCCGGCATCATCACCGCGACCGTGACGGAAGTCCTGTCCAACGGSCACCTGGTGGTGGCCGGCGAGAAGCAGATCGGCGTGAACCAGAACGTCGACGTGCTGCGTTTCTCGGGCCAGGTCGACCCGCGGGCGATCCAGCCGGGCAACAGCGTCGCGTCGGCGCAGATCGCCAACGTGCGCATCGAGCACCGCGGCCGTGGCGCCCAGGCCGATGCGAATGGAATAGGCTGGCTCGGGCGGTTCTTTTTGAACGTTCTGCCCATTTAAGTTTCCGCAGAATCGGTTTCATCCTTTGAGGATGAAGCCGCCATGCAAACCACCACTGAAAAACTCCTGCGACTGCTGATCAGCCTGACGGTCGTCGCGGCCAGCGCGGCGCTGTGGTGGCCGCTGTCCTCGCAGGCAGCCCGCATCAAGGAAGTCGCCGCCGTCCAGGGCGTGCGTGCCAACCAGCTGGTCGGCTACGGGCTGGTCGTCGGCCTCGACGGCACCGGCGACCAGACCACCTCCACCCCCTTCACGCAGCAGAGCCTGAACGCGCTGCTGCAGCAGATGGGCGTCACCGTGCCGCCGGGCACCACGATGCAGGTCAAGAACGTCGCCGCGGTGATGGTGACGGCGCAGCTGCCGGCCTTCGCGCAGCCGGGCCAGACGATCGACATCAACGTCTCGTCGATGGGCAACGCCAAGTCGCTGCGCGGCGGCACGCTGATCGCGACGCCGCTGAAGGGCGCCGACGGCCAGATCTACGCGCTCGCGCAGGGCAACCTGATCGTCGGCGGTGCCGGCGCCTCGGCGGCCGGCTCCAAGGTGCAGATCAACCACCTGAGCGCCGGCCGCGTGCCCGAGGGCGCGACGGTCGAACGCGCGGTGGCCACGCCGCTGAACCAGGGCGAGTTCCTGCAGCTGGACCTGAACGCCAGCGATTTCAGCACCGCGCGCGAAGTGGCGCGCACGATCAACGCGAAGATGGGCGCCGACACCGCGCACGCGATCGACGGCCGCGTCGTGCGCGTGCGCATGCCGGCCTCGCCGGACGCCCGGGTGGGCTTCCTGGCCGACATCGAGAACCTGCCGGTGGAGCTGGCCGCGCCGTCCGCCAAGGTGGTGATCAACGCGCGCACCGGCTCGGTCGTGATGAACCAGACCGTCACGCTCAGCGCCTGCGCGGTCGCGCACGGCAACCTGTCGGTGACGATCAGCACGACGCCGGTGATCAGCCAGCCGTCGCCGCTGTCCAGCGGCGGCACGACGGTCGCGAAGGAAAAGGCCGACATCACGATCAAGCAGGAGGCCGGCGCGCTGATCCAGCTGCCGGCGAGCGCGAAGCTGGCCGACGTGGTGAAGGCGCTGAGCGCGCTCGGCGCGACGCCGATGGACCTGCTGGCGATCCTGCAGGCGATGAAGAGCGCCGGTGCCCTCAATGCAGAACTCGAGGTGATCTGATGGCGATCAACCTGCCTCTTTCCGGCCTGCAGGGCCAGCGCCTGGCGAGCGACACCCAGGGCGTCGACGGGCTGCGCCATGCGGCCTCGAAGGACCCGAAGGCCGCGATCCAGGAGACAGCGAAGCAGTTCGAAGGCATCTTCATGCAGCAGCTGATGAAGAGCATGCGGCAGGCGACGCTGAGCTCGGGGATGCTCGAGAACTCCGGCACGCAGATGGGCACCGAGCTGCTGGACACGCAGTTCGCGCAATCGCTGAGCGGCCGCCCGGGCGGGCTGTCGGAGATGATCGCCAAGCACCTGGAGCGCCAGCTCGGCGAGCCGCTGGCCAACATGGCGAAGGACAGCGCGTCGGCGCAGACCGTGGCGGCCACCGGCCGCAGCGGCACCGCGCCGCTGCCGACCTCGCTGCAGGGCAAGGAGCGCCAGATGGGGTTCCTGAAGCTGCACGACGGCGCCGCGAAGGCGGCCGAGGCCGAGACCGGCATCCCGGCGACCTTCATGGTCGCGCAGGCGGCGCACGAATCCGGCTGGGGCCGGCACGAGATCAGGAACGCCGACGGCAGCAGCTCGTTCAACCTGTTCGGCATCAAGGCCGGCAAGGACTGGAGCGGCCCGACGACGACCGTCACGACCACCGAGGTCGTCAACGGCCAGTCGCGCAAGGTGCAGGCCAAGTTCCGCGCCTACGGCAGCTACGAGGAATCGTTCAAGGACTACGCGAAGCTGATGAAGGACAACCCGCGCTACGCGAAGGTGGTGTCGGCGGGCAGTTCGGCCCAGGGCTTCGCGAACGGGCTGCAGCGCGCGGGGTACGCGACCGACCCCGAGTACGCGAAGAAGCTGACCAACATGATCAACACGACGCTGCGCCTGCAGCGCGCCACCGCGTGAGCGAAGGACAAGACGCATGAGTTCTTCCGCACTACTGGGCATCGGCACGCGGGCGATGTTCGCCAACTACGCGGCGCTGCAGGCCACCGGCAACAACATCGCGAATGCCAACACCGAGGGCTATTCGCGCCAGCAGGTGGTGCTGGAGACCGCGAAGGGCCAGTTCACCGGCGCCGGCTTCTTCGGCAAGGGCGTCAACGTGGCCTCGGTCACGCGCTCGTACAACAGCTTCCTGACGACGCAGGCCTCGGCCACCAAGGCCACCGCCGCCGGCGACGCCGCGCGCGCCGAGCAGCTCAAGCAGGTCGAGGCGGTGTTCGGCACCGGCAAGTCGGGCGTCGGCTACTCGGCCGGCGCGCTGCTGAACGCGTTCGTCGACGTCGCGAACCAGCCCGCCGATTCATCGGCACGCCAGGTGGTGATCGCCCGCGCGAAGGAGCTGGCCGACAAGTTCGCCGCGGCCGGCGACCAGCTGCAGAGCCTGCAGACCGGCATCACGCAGGACATCAAGAGCTCGGTCGACACCGTCAACAACCTGGCCCAGCAGGTGGGCAAGCTGAACGAGCAGATCCAGGCGCTGAACGGCACCGGCCAGCCGCCGAACGACCTGCTCGACAAGCGCGACAACCTGATCAGCCAGATCAGCGGCTACATCGGCGTGACGACGATCAAGGCCGACAACGGCAGCGTCGGCGTGTTCGTCGGCGGCGGCCAGGCGCTGGTGCTGGGCGCCAACGCGAACAAGCTGACGACGGTGGCCGACACGTATGACCCGTCGAAGGTGCAGCTCGGCATCAGCGTCGGCAGCGGGCTGTCGTCGATGATTCCGCAGGAGGCGCTGTCCGACGGTTCGATCTCCGGCATGCTGCGCTTCCAGAACGACGACCTGGTCGATGCGCGCAACCTGCTCGGCCAGATGTCCGCGGCGATCAGCGGCGCGGTCAACCAGCAGCAGTCGCTCGGCCTCGACATGGGCCGGCCGGCCRGCCCCGGATCGCCGCTGTACTCGGTGGGCGCGCCGCGCTCGCTGCCGGCCGCGAGCAATGCGGGCGACGCGGCCTTCGGCGTCACGCTGACCGACACCACGCAGGTGCAGGCGAGCGACTACGAGCTGCAGTTCGACGGCACCAACTACTCGCTGACGCGGCTGTCGGACAACACGGCCGCGGTCGGCAGCCCGTTCAGCGCCGCGCAGATGGCGGCCGGCGTCACGGTCGACGGCATGACGATCCAGATGACGGCCGGCACCTCGGTGGCCGGCGATCGCACGCTGCTGCAGCCGGTGGGCAACGCGGCCAAGGACATGCGCGCGGTGCTGAGCGACCCGAACGGCATCGCCGCGGCCTCGCCGGTGACCGCGACCTTCACGGCGACCAACAAGGGCACGGCGACGCTCGGCTCGCTGGCCGCGGTGAGCACCGCGCTGGACCGCACGCTGACGGCGAACGTCAGCTTCACGTCCGACACCGGCGACTACAGCTGGGAGCTGCTCGACTCGACCGGCGCGCAGGTCTCCACCGGCACCGGCACCTGGACGGCCGGCTCGCCGATCGCGCTGAACGGCTTCGAGCTGAATCTCAATGGGGTGCCGAAGAGCGGCGACACGCTGTCGGTGAAGCCGACCACGTCGACCGAGGCGAACAACGGCAATGCGCTGGCCTTCGTCGGCATCGGCACGAAGAACATCGTCGGCGGCAGCACGGCGGCCAATGGCTCGGTGACGCCGGGCAGGACCATCACCGACGCGTACGCGAGTGCGCTGTCCGACATCGGCGTGCGCGTGCAGAGCGCGCAGACGGCGGCGAGCATCTCCGACTCTGCCGCGGCGCAGGCCGAATCGGCGCGCGCCAACAAGGCCGGCGTGAACCTCGACGAAGAGGCCGCCAAGCTGATCCAGTACCAGCAGAGCTACCAGGCCGCAGCCAAGATGCTGCAGGTCGCCCAGCAAGTGTTCGACACCCTGCTGCAGACCGCGGCAGGCTGACCCGGGATCCCGACATCATGCGCATCAGCACCGCCAACTCGTACGACGCTTCGCTCGGCCAACTGGTCAAGCGCCAGGAAGACCTGAGCGCCGCGCAGGAGCAGCTCACCACCGGCAAGCGCGTGAACCGTGCGAGCGACGACCCGGCCGCGGCCGCGCGCGCCGAGCGGGCGCTCGCGGCCGAGAATCGTGCCGTCGCCGGCCAGCGCGCGGTCGATGCCAGCAAGAACGCGATGACGCTGACCGAAAGCGCGCTCGGCGACGCGACCGAGCTGCTGCAGCAGGTGCGCGAGACGATGATCGCGGCCGGCAACGCGACCTACACCGACGCCGAGCGCAAGGGCCTGGCCGACAAGATCGGCGAGCTGCGCAAGCAGCTGGTGGCGGTGGCGAACCGGGCCGACGGCGCCGGCACCTACCTGTTCGGCGGGCAGGGCAGCGGCCAGGCGCCGTTCCTCGACGCGGCCGGCGGCGTCGTCTACCGCGGCGGCACCGGCGAGACCGCGGTGGCCTCCACCGAATCGCTGCCGATCACCACCAACGGCGAACAGATCTGGATGCAATCGCGCTCCGGCAACGGTGTGTTCGACACCAACGCCGTCACCGCGACCGGCACCGCGTGGATCGACAGCGGCCACGTCACCAACCCGTCGGCGCTGACCGGTTCGACCTACAGCATCCAGTTCAGCGTCGCCGCCGGCGTCACCACCTATTCGATCCTGCAGGACGGCGCGCCGACCGCGCAGGTCGGCATGCCGTTCAAGCCGGGCCAGGCGATCGAGATCGACGGCATGTCGGCCACCATCGCCGGCAGCCCGGCCGACCTCGACGAGTTCACGCTGACGCCGTCGACCAGCAGCCAGACCGTCTTCGACACGCTCGACAAGGCGATCGCCGACCTGAAGACGCCGCTGCGCAGCGGCACGCAGATCGCGCAGTCGAATGCGGACAACCTGGCCAACCTCGACCAGGTGATGGCCACCCTCTCGGGCGCGCGCACCCGGGTCGGCGAGACGCTGAACCGCATCGACGGCGTCACCGGCCGGCTCGACTCGCTGAAGCTGTCGAGCAAGACCGCACGCTCGGACGCCGAAGACCTGGACATGACGAGCGCAATTTCGGACTTCGCGAACCAGCAGACCGGGTACGATGCCTCGCTCAAGGCGTACACCATGGTGCAGAAGCTGTCGCTGTTCAACTACCTGAACGGCTGATGCCTCGCCGCCATCGCCTGCCTACTTTCCCTGGAGATTTCGCGTGACTGACAACGCCACACTCGGGCAGGTCGCCCTCGGCTATTCGCCGTTCATCGACCGCAGCCGCGCCGTGACGGCCACCCGCCTGACCATCTACCCGCTGCGCCCCGAGCTGAAACCCGATGTCGCCCAGCTGCTGCATGCGGTGGGCGGCGTGTGGCCGGCCGACGGCGGCCGCGCCTCGCTGAACATCGTCAGCGAGAGCCTGCTGCAGGACCTGATGGGCGCGAGCCCGTCGGCCAACCTGATGATCGAGATCCCGGCCTTCATGGCCTGCGACGAGGCCAACGTCGAGTCGCTGCAGGCGCTGCACCGCGCCGGCAACACGCTGCTGCTCAAGGGCCGGCCGATGAAGGAGCTGCCGCGCGAGCTGCTGCCGTGCTTCAAGTTCTCGCTGATCGACCTGGCCGACGACCGCCGTGTCAATGAATCCGGCAACGTGGCGCCGGCCGGCGTCACGCGCAACATCGCGCACGTGCAGTCGGGCGTGCGCACGCTGGCCGACATGGAAGGCAGCTTCTCGCGCGGCGCGGCCGCGGTGCTGGGTTGGCCGATCGACGACGCCATCAAGGAGGCGCAGACCAAGGGCAAGTCGGCGGTGCAGATCGACCTGCAGGTGATCGTCGAGCTGATCCAGCGCGTGGACGCGCAGGACCCGATCGAGAAGCTCGAGAACACGCTGAAGCGCGACCCGTCGCTCGCGTTCAAGCTGATGCGCTACATCAACTCGCCGGCCTTCGGCTTGCGCGTCGAGATCAGCTCGTTCCGCCACGCGATCATGATGCTCGGCTACCAGCGCCTGAAGCGCTGGCTGGCGCTGCTGCTGGCCACGGCCGGCAAGGACGCCAACATGAAGCCGGTGATGTTCGCGGCGGTGCGCCGCGGGCTGCTGATGGAAGAGCTGGTGCGCTCGTCGGGCGACGAGGAGATGCGCAACGAGATGTTCATCTGCGGGGTGTTCTCGCTGCTCGACCGCATGTTCAAGCAGCCGTTCGCCGACCTGATGAAGACGATCCCGGTGCCCGAGCGCGTCTACCAGGCGCTGGTCGATGGCTCCGGCCCGTACCAGCCGTACTTCGACCTGGTGCAGGCGGTGGAGCATGAGTCGCTGTACGACTTCCGCACCGCGGCCGACACGCTGATGCTGAGCGTGAGCGAGATCAACCGGGCCGTGCTGGGCGCGCTGACCTCGGCCTCCCAGATCGAGTGATCTCCCGAGGGCGCGGCACCGGTGGGTACACTGCCGGCTGCTGCGTGATCCCTCCCCGATGTTCGATCCCCAGGCCTTGCGCCAACTCCTCGACGTGCTGTCCGACGCCGTGCTGGTGC
>NZ_JBFUFP010000181.1:0-7494 GCF_056403375.1 Rhizobacter sp. P2_H2 | reverse complement strand
GTCCACGACCGACACAGCGGGCCGTTGCGCGTCCTGCAAAGCCTCCATCCCGAAGGCCCCGGGATCTGCCACAACGTGCTGGTGCACCCGCCTGGCGGCATCGTCGGCGGGGATGTGCTGGCGATAGAAGCCACGCTCGACGCCGGCGCCCATGCCCTGATCACGACGCCGGGCGCGACGCGCTTCTACCGCAGCCTCGGCGAAACGGCCGTGCAGAGCCTGACGGCGCGCGTGGCCGAGGGTGCGCGCCTCGAATGGCTGCCGCTGGAGACGCTGTGCTACCGGCGCACGCTGGCCGAGAACCGCATGCGCTTCGAGCTGGAACCCGGTGCCGAGATGATCGGCTGGGACGTGCTGGCGCTCGGGCTGCCGGCCAGCGGCGAGCTGTTCGATGCAGGCCGCTACACGCAGCAGATCGAGCTGCCGGGCGTGTGGCTGGAACGTGGCACGGTCGATGGCGAGGACCGGCTGCTGCTCGATTCGCCGGTGGGCTTCGCGGGGCACAGCGTGCTCGCGACGATGTGGTTCGCTGGTGGCTCCGCATTGGCGGGCGCGCGGCGGGAGGTGTTGATCGATGCGGCGCGCGAGCAGCTCGAGGCACACGCGCTGCGCGCCACTGCCGGCGCGACGTCGCCGCATGACGAGGTGGTCGTGGTGCGGGTGCTGGCGCACCGCGTCGAGCCGGCGATGGAGCTGCTGACGGGCGTGTGGAAGCGCTGGCGAGAGATCGCGTGGGCGTTGCCTGCGCAGGTGCCCCGGGTGTGGCGCACCTGACGGACCCGGATCAACGGCTCAGCCTGATCCAGTTCAGGTTCCACCCGCCCTGCAGCGCCTTCACCGCGATCTGCTGCTGCCCGGCGCTCAGCTGCACCTGGTGCGAGACCGTGGTCCAGTTTTGCCAGCCGCCGGTCGACGGCACGCCGAGGCTGCCGTACACCTGCGTGCCGCCGGCGCGCTCGAGCTGCAGCACGCCGCCGCCGCTCTGGCTCGCGACGCGGTACTGCACCGTCCAGGTACCGGCGCTGGGCACGTTCACGTCCCACACCACCCAGTCGTTGGCGTCGATGTAGCCGAGGTTCTGGCCGCCTTCGGTGCAGGCTTCGGCCGTCATGCCCTGCATCACCGCGTAGTTCTCGGCCTCCAGCGTGATCGCCGAGCCCTGCAGCAGCGGCGTGCGCGCGAAGGTGGCGTCGTTGCGGTCACCGTCGCTCGCGATGCTCTCGACGTACAGCAGCGAGTTGCGGTGGCGCAGGTAGCGGCCGGGGAAGTTCCACGATTCGAACGAGGTCGCGCCGGCATTGGCCAGGCCCGCGCGCTGGTTGAAGGTGGCGTCCTGGCGGAACAGCGTCGAGTTGTCGTTGGCATCGAGCCAGACCTCGCCGTTGCGATGGCGCAAGTAGCTGTTCGGATAGTTCACCGACTGGAACGAGACGCCGCCGCCGGCCAGGCCCGGCACCATCGTCCAGTTGCCGTCGGCGATCGGCGAGACGCTGCCGGCCGGGTCGATGCGGCCGCGGCTCGCCTGGTGGCGGATCACGTTGCCGTTGATGTTCTGGCTGGTCCAGGCCGCCTGCGTCGTGGTCGCGGTGCCCGGTTGGTAGACGCGCACGTAGTCGACCAGCATGCGCGCCGGCAGCGCCCCTTCGTCGATGTTGAAGCCGGGCCAGTTGCCGCCCACCGCCATGTTCAGCAGCAGGAAGAAATCGCGCTGGAACTCATCGGTGCCGCCGGCGTTGTTGCTGATGTCGATCACGTGGTACTGCGCGCCGTCGACGAACCACTTGATGGTGTTCGTGTCCCACTCGACGGCATACACGTGGTAGCTGTTGATGCTGGTGGCCACGTGCCCGCCGTACGACGCGTAGCTGCCGTTGGCGGCCTGCCAGTGCACGGTGCCGTAGACGTCGGCGCCGGTGTTGATCTGCTCCATGATGTCGATTTCGCCCGACGCAGGCCAGCCGACCGTGCTGATGTTGCTGCCCAGCATCCAGAACGCCGGCCAGGTGCCCTGCTTGCCCGGCAGCGCAATGCGCGCCTCGATGCGGCCGAACTTGAAGCTCTTCCTGCCCTGCGTCTTCATGCGCGCCGAGGTGTAGCGCATGCCGCCGAAATCCTCGCGCTTCGCGGTGATGACCAGCGCGTCGTTCTCGACCGTCGCGTTCTCGCGCCGGTAGTACTGCTGTTCGTTGTTGCCCCAGCCGCCCGAGCCGGTGCCGGTCTCGAAGACCCAGTCGGGGCTGATGCTGCCGTGGAATTCGTCCTGCCAGACGAGCTGCCAGTTCTGCGCGAACGCGAACGGCGCGCTGAGCAGGCCCATCAGGCCCAGCAGCAGCGCAAGCAAAGGTCGCAGTGTTCTCATGGTGTCCTCCAACGTGATGTGTGTGGCGATCGGCGCGGCTGCCGGGCACTCTGACGGTGCCCATCGCCGGATCCTAGCGGTTTTGCAAGCGGTTTCATAAAGCACCACCTTGCAACGCGCCGCAGCCGTGCGCCAGGGGTGGCACGATGGCGATCCGAACCACTCACCCAGGGAAACCACCCATGAACGCCACCCACACCAGATCGGGCATCACGGCCGAACGCATCGCGAAGAAGTTCCAGGGCCTGGCCCAGGCCAACGGCTGGGGCGACAACGCCGACGTGCAGGCCTTCGGCGCGCTGCTCGAGACCTTCTCGGAGGCGGTCGACGGCGAGCTCGATGCGCTGAAGATCCAGCTCACCGACGTGGCCGCGCAGGTGCGGGCGCTGACGCAGAAGCCTTCGCCCTGATTGGTGCCCCGCGGTCAACACCGTGGTCCCCGCCGCATGCCTTCCGCGGCGCGGACCCCGCTCCTACGATTTGCCCCATTCCGCACTCAGCAGAAACCGGGCACCCCAGCCGCACTGGGGCTCAAGGAGCATGTGATGACCCAACGCATCAACTACGTCCACCAGGCGCCCGAACTCTTCAAGAAGTTCGTCGAGTTCGGCGGGCTGGTGAAGGACAGCAYGATCGAGGAGAAGATCCACGACCTGGTCTCGATCCGCGCCTCGCAGATCAACGGCTGCGGCTTCTGCCTCGACATGCACATCAAGCAGGCGACGATCCACGGCGAGCGCCCGCTGCGCCTGCACCACCTCGCGATCTGGCGCGAATCGACGCTGTTCGAGCCGCGCGAACGYGCCGCGCTGGCCTGGACCGAGGCGCTGACCACGCTGGCGCCGCACGGCGTGCCCGACGACGTGTACGAGCGCGTGCGCGGCCAGCTGTCCGAGAAGGAACTGACCGACCTGACCTACGCGGTGATGAACATCAACGCATGGAACCGCATCAACGTCGCGTTCCGCACCGTGCCGGGTTCGTCGGACACCGCGTTCGGCCTCGACAAGGCCAGGCTCAGCTGACCCCCGGCACCGCCCCGAACGGCGGGCACTCGAGGTCGAGCGCGCGCGTCTCGGTGGTCATGTGGTCGATGAACACCCGGATGCGCGCCGGCAGCTGGCGCCGGCTCAGCCAGCACAGCCAGTGGCCGCGGTCGTCCGGCGCCTGGCCGCCCAGGCAGGACACCAGCTCGCCGCTGCGCAGCAGCTCGCAGGCCTGGTAGGCGGCCACCTGCGCCAGGCCCTGGCCGTCGAGTGCCGCCTGCAGCGCCAGCTCGACATCGTTGAAGGTGTGGCGTGACGGCGGCACCAGCTTGCGCGGCTGGCCGTCGACCTTGAACTCCCAATCGCGCACCCGCCCGGAGGCCAGCCGCACGTTGATGCAGTGGTGCGCGGCCAGCTGGTCGACGCTGCGCGGCAGGCCGTGCCGGCGCGCGTAGGCGGGCGACGCCACCACCAGCACCTGCATCGGCACCAGCTGCCTGGCGATCACCTGGCTGTCGTCCATGCGGCCGTCGCGGAAGGCCACGTCGATGCCGTCGGTCGTGAAATCGGCCGGGCGGTCGTCGAGCCGCAGGTCGAGCTCGATCTCCGGGTAGCGCGCCTGGAAGCCGCGCAGCAGCGGCGCCACCACCTTGCGGCCGAAGCCGGGCGCCGACGCGATGCGCAGCGGCCCGCGCGGCGGCCCCTGGCGCAGCTCGCGCATGTCGTCGAGCGCCTGCACGATGTGCTCGACGCCGACGCGGCAGTTCGCATGGAACAGCTCGCCCTCGCGTGTCAGCGCGGTGCTGCGCGTGGTGCGGTGGAAGAGCCGCGCGTCGAGCTGGGCTTCCAGCTTCTGCACGCTGCGGCTCACCGCCGAGCGGCCGATGCCGAGCCGCTCGCCGGCCTTCGCGAAGCTGCCCTCGTCGACGACGGCGATGAAGGCGACCACGCCGGCATAGCTGGCCGTGAAACTGGCCGCCAGCGTGTCGGCCGCGGCAGGGGAAGCGAGTGAGGTTGAGGCGTCCATGACCTGTAGAACACGCGAGCCCCCGGGTTTGTGACAGGCCGCCCCCAAAAAAGATTGGTGCGCGGCAGGCAACAGCGTGGTCCCTGCCGCAGGGCTAGTGCGGGCGGGATGCGCTCCCTAGCATCCGCTCCACCCTCCGCAACTCCTGAAAGCCCACCATGAAGATCGTCGTGATCGGCGGCTCCGGCCTGATCGGCAGCAAGCTCGTGCAACGCCTGGCCCGCAGCGGCCACGAGGTGCTCGCCGCCTCGCCCAATTCCGGCGTCAACACGCTCACCGGCGAAGGCCTGGCCGCCGCGCTGGCGGGCGCGAAGGTGGTGGTCGACGTGTCGAACTCGCCGTCGTTCGCCGACGACGCGGTGATGAGCTTCTTCCAGACTTCGACGCGCAACCTGCTGGCCGCAGCAGCAGCCGCCGACGTCGGGCACATCGTCGCACTGTCGGTGGTCGGCACCGAGCGGCTGCAGGCGAGCGGGTATTTCCGCGCCAAGGCAGCCCAGGAGGCGCTGATCAGGGCCTCGCCGCTGCCGTACACGCTGGTGCACTCGACGCAGTTCTTCGAGTTCCTCGGCGGCATCGCGCAATCGGGCACCGAGGCCGACGGCAAGACGGTGCGGCTGTCGCCGGCGTTCGTGCAGCCGATCTCGTCGGACGACGTGGCCGATGCGATGCACGACGTGGCGCTCGGCAAGCCGCTGCGCACGACGGTCGAGATCGCCGGGCCCGAGCGCATCCGGCTGGCCGAGCTGGTGCGGCGCTTCCTCGCCGCCAAGGACGACGCCCGCACGGTGGTCGACGACGCGCATGCGCGCTACTTCGGCGCCGAGATCGACGACGGCACGCTGGTGCCGGGCGACGGCGCGCGCCTCGGCACGGTGAACTTCGAGGCGTGGTTCGCCGCGCAATGACCCGCCTGCGCCCGCCGCCGGTCTCGCTGCTGGACAAATACCACGGGCCCGCGTTCGAGCCGCTGTACGAGACCACGGTGCGCGTGAGCGGCGGCGAGGCGCAGCACGGCCGCGCCTCCGGCATCGTGCGCTCGGACGACGGCGCGCTGCAGCTCGCGCTGCGGCTGCCCGCCGAACTGGGCGGGCCGGGCGGCGGCACCAACCCGGAGCAGCTCTTCGCGGCCGGCTATGCGGCCTGCTTCCATGGCGCGCTGAACCTGCTGGCGGCGCGCCACGGGATCGCGCTCTACGGCGCCGAGGTGGCGGTCTCGGTGGCCTTCGGCCGCGATCCGGTCGACGGGCTGCACACGCTGAGCGCCGAGGTGGCGATCGCCCTGCCCGGCATCGACCGGCCACTGGCCGAGGCGCTGGTGCGCCAGACCGAACGGCTGTGCCCCTACGCCAAGATGGCCCGCCAGGGCATCGCGAGCGTGGTGCGGCTCGCGCCGTGACCACGCCCTGCCGGCTTGTCACAGAATGGGTGACTCGAGCATCTGCCATCGATGGACACCGCCTCGCTCACCTTCAACGGCCTGCGCCCCCGGTTGCGGGGCATCGCCTACCGCATGCTCGGCTCGCTGGCCGAGGCCGAGGAGGTGGTGCAGGACGCCTGGTTGCGCTGGCACGAGGCCGACTACGTGGCGCGCGACGACCCGACCGGCTGGCTGGTCACTGTGACGACCCGGCTGTCGATCAACCGGCTGCGCGCCGCGAAGGTCCAGCGCGAGCACTATGCCGGCCTGTGGCTGCCCGAACCGGTGCTGACCGATGCGCAGGATTCTCCGGAGCAGATGCTGGAGCGCGCCGACGACCTGTCGGTCGCGTTCTTGCTGATGCTGGAGCGGCTCGCGCCCGAGGCGCGCGCGGCCTTCCTGCTGCGCGAGGTGTTCGATGCCGACTACGACGAGCTGGCCCGCACGATCGGCAAGAGCGAGGCGGCGTGCCGGCAGCTGGTGCACCGCGCCCGCGAGCAGCTGCGCGAGGAGCGGCCGCGCTTCGAGGTGTCGCCCGACACGCACCGGCGCCTGCTGGGGCGTTTCGCGCAGGCGCTGACCGGCGGCGATTTCTCGGCGCTGAAGGCGATGCTGGCCGACGACGCGGAACTGATCGGCGACGGCGGCGGCAAGGTGCCGAGCTTCGGGCGGCCGATGCTGGGCGGCCAGCGCATCGCGCAGCTGCTCTTCGCGGCGAGCCTGCGGCCGGAGGACGAGCAGCGCATCGAGCTCGCGCTGATCAACGGCGAGTGGGGGTTGCTGCGCTTCTTCCACGGCGCGCTGGAATCGGCGCAGTCGTACGAGACCGACGGCGAGCGCATCGTGCGCATCCATGTGCAGCGCAATCCGGACAAGCTGGTGCGGGTGGCGCAGGCGTTCGGAGGGTGCTGACGACTCCTTGTCATGTCGCAAAACGCCACATAAGATGGCCCCATGGCCAAATCGATCCGCGTGTCCGACGGCGTCTATGAACTTGCGGCTGCAGCCGGCGAGGCGGTGCACCGTTCTCTGGCGGAGCAGATCGAGTACTGGGTGCGCCTGGGTGCGGCCCTCGATGCGGCCGGCATCACGATGGAAGAGTCGCTGCTGTTGCTGCAGGGCGACCCGGGCGTCAAGGACCGGATCCTGGCGCACATCACGTCGGAGCCGGGCAAGACCCGCCGGCGCAAGACGTACACCGGCGCGGCATCGATCACCGCCAGGAAGGCGGAGTTCGAGCGCGCCGTCGAACGCGGCGAACGCGATCCGGAAAGCCTCTTCCTGTTCTCACGCGAACGGGTGAAGGCGGCCAAGGTCACCGAGCGCCTGCCGGCCAAGCCGGGCAAGGGGTGGTGACGCGGCGCAGGGCAGCCGAAACACCATGGCATGTGGTGGATCTCGGCCGAGGAATTCGTCAACGTCGACGTCATCTTCAAGGTGATCGGCCTCGACGCGAAGAAGGTCTTGCAGCGCGCGATGCACATCGAGTTCGGCCAGCACGGCTTCCTGGTGATGCATCCGCTCGACCTGCTCTGCAGCCGCGCGGCCAACCTGCATGAGCTGCCGGACAAGAAGAACGAGAAAGGCGCGCTGCAGTTGTCGCTGGCGATCGAGGTCGCGCGGAAGTTTCTGCAATCGGAGGCGGTGCTGGCATCACCCGCCGACACCGCCGCCGGCCGCAGCCCCCTGCAGACTCTCGTGT
>NZ_JBFUFP010000180.1:0-7524 GCF_056403375.1 Rhizobacter sp. P2_H2 | reverse complement strand
GTCCCCCCGTCCCCTCAGGAGAAAGACCATGCTTGAACCGAGCTTCCGCGACCTGCCTGAACGCCAGGTGCTGTGCGCCACCGAACGCGGCGCGATCGACAACGACATGAGTGCCGCCGCGCAACGCGCCTTCGGCCGCCTGCTGCCCGCTGTGCAGGCGCTCGGCCTCGGCGAGCGGCAGACCGCGTGCCTCGCGATCTGTCCCGACGAGATCAAGGGCTTCGACGACCCCGAGGCGCGCTTCATCGCGGCCGTCGCGTTCAGCGGCCCGGTGCCCGATCTCTCGGCCGTCGACCGCATCGACTGCCAGGCGATCCCCGCCGGCCGCTGGGCGGTGTTCCGCCACACCGGCCCGTACGACACGCTGTGGCAGACCTGGCGCGCGATCTACCGCGACTGGGTGCCGTCGTCCGGCATCGAGCTGCGCGACGCCGCGCCGTTCGAGGACTACGTGAACGACCCCAGCCAGGTGCCGGCCGAGCAATTGATCACCGACATCCACATCCCGGTGCGCTGACGCGCCGCTCAGTGCTCGAGCGGCAGGCCGACGTAGTTCTCGGCCAGCACCGTGGCCGCCGCCTCGGAGTGCAGCAGGTAGCCGATCTCGGCCTCCTGCACCTTCTGGCCGAACTCGCCGCCGTCCGGGAAACGGTGCATCAGCGACGTGAACCACCACGAGAAGCGCACCGCGTTCCAGACGCGGCGCAGGCAGCGTTCGGAGTAGCGGTCGATGCCGGCGTCGCTGCGCTGCCGGTAGTGCTCGATCAGCGCCTGCGACAGGTACTGCACGTCGGAGGCCGCGAGGTTCAGGCCCTTCGCGCCGGTCGGCGGCACGATGTGCGCCGCATCGCCGGCGAGGAACAGCCGGCCGAAGCGCATCGGCTCGGCGACGAAGCTGCGCAGCGGCGCGATGCTCTTCTCGATCGACGCTCCGGTGACCATGCGCTCGGCCGATTCCGGGTCGAGCCGGCGCCGCAGCTCGTCCCAGAACGCCTGGTCGCTCCAGCGCGCGACCGAGTCGTCCGCCGGGCACTGGATGTAGTAGCGGCTGCGCGTCAGCGATCGCATGCTGCACAGCGCGAAGCCGCGCTCGTGGTTCGAGTAGATCAGCTCGTGCGAGACCGGTGGCGTGTCCGACAGCACGCCGAGCCAGCCGAACGGGTAGCTGCGCTCGAACACCTTCAGCGCGGCCGGCGGCACGCTCGCGCGGCTCACGCCGTGGAAGCCGTCGCAGCCGGCGATGAAATCGCACTGCAGCTCGTGCGTGACGCCTTGCCGGCGCCAGGTGACGCGCGGCGCCGCACCGTCGAAGTCGTGCAACGCAACGTCCTCGGCCTCGTACTCGGTGACGGCGCCGCAGGCGCTGCGGGCATCCATCAGGTCGCGCGTCAGCTCGGTCTGGCCGTAGACCATCACCTGCCGGCCGTGCGTCAGCCGGTGCAGGTCGATGCGCTGGCGGGTGTTGCGAAAGCCGAGGGCGAAGCCGCCGTGCACCAGCCCCTGCGCATGCATGCGCTGGCCGATGCCGAGCTGGTCCATCAGGTCGACCGTGCCCTGCTCGAGCACGCCGGCGCGGATGCGGCCCAGCACGTAGGCGGCGCTGCGCTGCTCGAGGATCACCGCATCGATGCCGGCCTGGTGCAGCCGCTGGCCCAGCAGCAGCCCCGCCGGCCCACCGCCGACGATGGCTACTTGTGTGCGGGCCGTTGTCACAGCACCGTGCGCAGGCTCGCCTGCGCGTGAAGCAAGGCCGGCAGCGAGCCTTCGACCAGCTGGTCCATCGTCACGCGCGCCGCATGCACGCTGACGTTCATCGCCGCGAGCACCTCGCCGCGGTGGTTCTTCAGCGGCACCGAGATCGTGCGCAGCCCGAGCTCCAGCTCCTGGTCCACCGTCGCATAGCCCTGCGAGCGGGTGCGGGCGATCTCCAGGCGCAGCCGCTCCGGCAGCGTGATGGTGTTGGGCGTCAGCGGCTCCAGCGCCTGGCGGGCGATCCACGCGTCGACCTCGGCCTGCGGCAGCGCGCTCAGCAGCACGCGGCCGTTCGCGGTGCAGTACGCCGGCACGCGCGTGCCGGGCTGCAGCGTCGACGACACGACGCGGCCGGCGCTGGTGGCGGCGATGCAGATCACGTCGTTGCCATCCAGCACGCCGGCCGACGAGGCCTCCTTCAGCGCGTAGGCCAGCTTGTGCAGCTCCGGCTGCACGATGCGCGGCAGCCGCGCCGAGTGCATGTAGCTCTGGCCCATGCGCAGCACCTTCGGCGTCAGCGCGTACATCTTGCGGTCGCTGTTGACGTAGCCGAGGTACTCCAGCGTGATCAGGTAGCGGCGGGCGGCGGCGCGGGTCAGGCTGCAGCGCGCGGCGACCTCGCTGATCGTGAGCCGTGGCCGGTCCTGGTCGAAGGCCTCGATCACCGCGAGGCCCTTCTCGAGGCCGGCGATCAGGTCGCGCTTGTTGGGACCGGCGGCGGTGGTGGTGGAGGACGGTGCCTCGGCGAGGTCGCCGGCCGGGTCGTCGTCGTCGGGAAGCTGCGGTTCGCGAGCATTCATCAACTGCTACTCCGATGTGCGCCAATCGCCCACGGCGGGCGCTGTGTCGACGCGATCGATGCGCAACCCCTTGTGGTGCGGATCAATGTAGCCTACCTTTCGCGCGTTGCAGCTGCCGCCGGGCCTTCGTGGGCGATTGGCGGATCAAGGAGACAGCGATGCAGTTCGACGAGGTGGCCCCGGGCGTGTACCCGAGCCTGATCCATCCCCCCTACCAGTCCACCCGCAGCCGGGGCCCGATGCAGCCGCCGTTGCGCGTGAAGGCACCGGCGCCGGCACGCGACGGCGTGCGTTTCTCTCCGGCGCTGGTCGGCCCGAAGGACCTCGACCTGACGGCTCACGGCAGCAGCGCACCGCTCGGCGAGAAGATCATCGTCAGCGGCCGCGTGGTCGACGAGGACGGCCGCCCGGTGCGGCGCTCGCTGCTCGAGGTGTGGCAGTGCAATGCGGCCGGCCGCTACTGGCACAAGAAGGACCAGCACGATGCGCCGCTCGACCCCAATTTCCACGGCATCGGCAAGATGTTCACCGACGACGACGGCCGCTACCGCTTCGTCACCATCAAGCCGGGGCCGTACCCGTGGGGCAACCACGACAAGGCCTGGCGACCGGCGCACATCCACTTCTCGCTGTTCGGCAACGTGCTGGCGCAGCGGCTGGTGACGCAGATGTATTTCGCGAACGACCCGCTGTTCGCGTTCGATCCCATCTTCCAGAGCATTCCGGATGCCGCGGCGCGAACCCGCCTGGCCGCGCACCTGAACATGGACCACACCGACGGCGGCAACGCCCTCGRCTACGACTTCGACATCGTGCTGCGCGGCCGCCACGCGACGCCGATGGCCCTGTGAGCACCGAAGCCATGACGAGCAGGATCACTTCATCGCAGACCATCGGTCCGTTTCCGCACGAGGGTTGGCGCTGGGCCGCCGAGCTGTCGCAGCTGGGGGCCACGGCCACGACCTGGATCACGATCGGCGGCACGCTGTTCGACGGGCAGGGCCAGCCGGTGAGCGATGGCTGGGTCGAGGCCTGGTCACCGGCTGCGGCGACGGGCGAGCATGAGCGCCCGATGCCCGGCTTTCGCCGTTGCCCGACCGGCGAGCGGGGCGAGTTCCGGATCGAACTGGCCGCTTCGCCGCAGGCCGCCCCGGGCGAGCCGGCGGCCTGGATCACGCTGTTCGCGCGCGGCCTGCTGAAGCACCAGTTCTGCGCGGTGTTCCTGGCCGATGCGCCGGGGCTTGCGAGCTCGGAACTGCTGGCGCAGGTGCCGGCGGCGCGCCGCGACACGCTGCTCGCGCAGCGCCAGGCCGATGGCAGCTACCGCTGGGACATCCACCTGCAGGGCGAGCGCGAGACGGTGTTCCTCGATTTCGAGTGAGCGTGCGGGGCCCGGGTGTCAGCGGTTCGCCGCCGCGTGCGCGCGGGCGAGCAGCGCGTCCATCGCGACGGCCTGCGCGATCGAATCGTCGAGCGTGATGCGCACCGCCTCGTGGCCGAGCGCCGCCGCCTCGAAGTGCCGCACCATCAGCGCATACGGGTCGCAGGGCGCGAAGCGCTCGACGTGATCGCCGATGCGCAGCACCGCCTCGACGTCCTTCCAGCCGAACGGCGTCTCCAGCCGCAGGATGCCGTCGCGCAGCAGCGCCTCGAACTGCGTGTGCGGCGGCAGCGAGAACGCGCAATCGAAGTGGCCGGTGACGTCGCCGTGCGCCGTGTCGAAACGCAGCATCGCGTGCGCCGCATGGTCGACGCGGCCGCCTTCGGCATCGGGCGGCGTCAGCCCGGCCGCGACGCCGAGCACCACCGGCTCGACGCCGGCCAGCCACCGCATCACGCTCAGCGGATAGCAGCCCAGGTCGTACAGCGCGCCGCCGCCCATGCGGCGGCTCCAGCGCACGTCGGCCGGGTCGTGCAGCGTGTAGGTGAAGTGGCTGCGCATCCATTTCAGCGGGCCCCAGGCCTCGCCGCGCACCAGCGCCTGGGCGCGCGCGAGCTGCGGGTGGAAGTGGTGCATGAAGGCTTCCATCACCAGCCGCCCGGCGGTGCCGGCGGCGGCCTTCATCCGGCGCGCCTCGTCGGCGCTCAGCGCGAGCGGCTTCTCGCACAGCACGTGCTTGCCGGCTTTCAGTGCGGCCAGCGTCAGCGGCAGGTGCGCATGGTTGGGCAGCGCGATGTAGACCGCGTCGATGTCGTCGCGGGCCAGCAATGCGTCGTAGCCGGTCGCGAGCGGGATCTCGTGCTTTGCGGCGTAGGCGGCGCCGCGGACTGGATCGCTGCAGCCGACCGCGACGATCGGGCTGCCGGTGCTGCGGAAGGCCGGGATCAGCGCCGATGCGGCGATGCGGGCGGCGCCGATCAGGCCCCAGCGGAGGGTGGGTGGAGAGGTCATGGCCGTGGTGGTGCGAGCTTCGCCCATCGTGCCAGCAAATCCCGTTCTCGCTCCACCGTCAGCTTGCCATCGCGCCGCGAATCGCCGAGCGCGGGGATCGGCTCGGCCAGGATGTCGGCTGCGGTGTCCAGCAACGGCCGCGTTTGCAGCCCCGCCGCTCGCGCCCGTGTCACGCTCACTGCGAGGAAGCCCTGCGAATCCGCCTCGCTCGCCGGGATCCACAGCGGCAACTCGGTCCACAGGCGCACGCCTTCGGCCTGCAGGAAGGTCTCGCCGACGAGCCGTGGGGTCGCCGGCGCGTGCCCCGCGTGCACGGCCGCGGTGATGCAGGCGTCGATCATCTGCGGCCAGGTCAGCGGCCCGTCGACCGGGCCGGTCGCGTTGAAGTCGCCGCGCGTGCCGCGCTCCAGCAACCGCAGCATCCACGCGGCGAGGTCGCGCACGTCGATCATCTGCAGCGGCGACGGCGCCTCGGGCACCAGCATCGTGCCGCCCGCCGCGGCGCGCCACGGCCAGTGGCTGAAGCGCCCGGTCGGGTCGCCGGGGCCGACGATCAACCCCGGCCGCACCACCAGCGCCCGCTCGCCCCACGCCGTGCGCAAGGCCGCCTCGCAGGCCGCCTTCTGCGCCCCGTAGTGTGCGGCGCTGCGGTCGTCCGGCGCCACGCCGTCGAACGATGCCAGCGGCGCCCGCTCGTCTTCACCCGGCCGAACGAGCGACGCATACGCCGACACGCTCGAGACGAACAGGTACTGCCCCGCATCGGACAAGGCCTCGGCGCTGAGGCGCAGGTCACCCGGCAGGTAGCCGCAGGTGTCGACCACCGCATCGAAGCGCCGGCCCTGCAGCGCACCGAGATCGCGCTGCCGGTCACCAACGATGCATTCGACGCCCGCCGGCCAGGCACGGCGCGCCCGCCCGCGGTTGAACACCGTCACCGCATGCCCCGCCGCGCAGGCCGCATCGACCACGGCCGCACCGAGGAACACGCCGCCACCGAGCACCAGCAGCCTCATGGCGACACCGGCAACGGCGACGGCGCCTTCACCTCTTCCATGCAGATCATCGAACGCACGTCGTCGACGCCGGGCACCTGCATCAGGCGGTCGGTCAGGAACTGGCTCAGGCTCTTCAGGTCCTGCGCGACCACCTTCAGCAGGTAGTCGCTGTCGCCCGACACCGTGTGGCATTCGAGGATCTGCGGGAAGGCGCGGATGTCGGCCTCGACCTCGCGCACGCGGCCGAACTGACCGCCGTCGATGTTCAGGCTGACGTAGGCCATCACACCCAGCCCGAGCGCCTGCGGATCGACCTGCGCGCGGTAGCCGCGGATCACGCCGCGCTCCTCCAGCGCGCGCACGCGGCGGAAGCACTGCGGTGCCGACAGGTGCACCTGCGCCGCCAACTCCACGTTGCTGGCGCGGCCATCGGCCTGCAGGGCTTCCAGAATCTTGCGGTCCAGGCCGTCAATCGCTCCACCGTTCATCGCTTCGCCTTCATTGATGCATGAATCGTGCGTCAACGGCGGCAAGGATGCAAGTTTTGGAAAGCAAATTTCGCCGCCGCATCTCTAGACTGTGAGCGTTCGCTATGCATTCAGACCAGGAGTTGACATGACCACCGCCGCCCGCGCCGCCGCCCTGCAAGCCCGCCACGCCGCCCCGCAGGAATCTCCGATCACGCTGGAGCAACGCCACGGCGCCCACAACTATCACCCGCTGCCGGTCGTGCTGACGCGCGGCGAGGGCGTGCACCTGTTCGACGACCGGGGCCGGCGCTACCTGGACATGATGTCCGCCTACTCGGCCGTCAGCTTCGGCCACAGCCACCCGGAGCTGGTGCGCGCGCTCACCGAGCAGGCGCAGACGCTGGCCGTGACGAGCCGGGCCTTCCACACCGATCGGCTCGGTCCCTTCCTACAGACACTGTGCCGCATGACCGGCATGGCGCGGGCGTTGCCGATGAACAGTGGCGCCGAGGCGGTGGAGACCGCGATCAAGGCGGCGCGCAAATGGGCCTACAAGGTCAAGCGCGTGCCCGAGGGCCAGGCGCAGATCCTCGTCGCCGAGGGCAACTTTGCCGGCCGCACCACCACCATCGTCGGTTTCTCGACCGAGGCGCAATACCGCGACGGCTTCGGCCCGTTCGCGCCGGGTTTCAACGCGGTGCCGTTCGGCGATGCGCGGGCCCTGGAGGCCGCGATCACGCCGCACACCGCCGCCTTCATCGTCGAGCCGATCCAGGGCGAGGCCGGCATCATCGTGCCGCCGGCCGGCTACCTGAAGGCGGTGCGCGAGATCTGCACGAAGCACGACGTGCTGATGATCTGCGACGAGGTGCAGACCGGCCTCGGCCGCACCGGCCGCCTGCTGGCCTGCGAGCACGACGGCGTGCTGCCCGACGGGCTGGTGCTCGGCAAGGCGCTCGGCGGCGGGCTGCTGCCGGTCAGCGCGTTCCTGGCGCGCGAGGACGTGATGGCGCAGTTCACCCCCGGCGACCACGGCAGCACCTTCGGCGGCAACCCGCTGGCGGCGGCGGTCGGGCTGGCGGCCCTGCAGCTGCTGGAGCGCGAGCAGCTGG
>NZ_JBFUFP010000179.1:0-7552 GCF_056403375.1 Rhizobacter sp. P2_H2 | reverse complement strand
GACCAACGGCAGCCATGTCTGCTACGAGGCCCAGTACATCCCGCAGCTGGCCGCCGACGGCCGCACGGTGCTCGGCTTCCACGCCGTGGTCAGCGACATCACCCGCCAGAAGCTCGAAGAGAAGCGGCTGATCGAGCTGGCTCGCCTGGACCCGCTCACGGGCCTTGTCAATCGCGCCGGTTTCGAGTTGCGCGTCGCCGAGGCGATGGAGCGCTGCCGCGCCACGGGTGCACTGATGGCGCTCATGTACCTCGACATCGACCGGTTCAAGCAGATCAACGACCGGTACGGACACAGCGCGGGAGACGCACTGCTGCGGGAATTCGCGGACCGGCTGTCCCGGACCCTGCGTTCCAGCGACGCCGTCGCCCGCCTGGGCGGCGACGAGTTCACGGTGATCATGGAAGGCCTGCCGGCGCCCGATGTGGCCGCCACCGTCGCCGCCAAGATCGTCCAGGCCATGAGGACGCCGTTCGTGGTCGACCAGCAGACGATCGATGTCACGACCAGCATCGGCCTGGCGTTCTACCAGGGTGACGCCATGACCGTCGAGGCGCTCGTCAGGCAGGCGGATGTGATGCTCTACCAGGCCAAGGGCGCGGGCCGCAACAACGTCCAAGTGGCGCTTCGCCTGGTCGAAGGGGGGCGGGCCTGAAACGCTCGTCCAGGCACGTCACGAGACTGACGGCAAGGGCCCGGACATGACGCCCTGGAATACTTCGTCGAGGTACGCGACGAACGCCTTGAGGTTCGGGTTGCCGCGCCGGCTCTCGGGCCAGACGGCGGTGATCGCCGATCGGTCGATCGAGAACTCGGCGAGCACGGGCAGCAGCAGTCCGCGTTCCACGTACGGGGCTGCGATCCACGACGCCGTCATGCCGATGCCGCCACCGGCGGCCAGCACCTCGACGACCGCGTCGCTCACGTCCACCACGATGGCGGCGTCGGGCGTGAACTCGATGGTGCGGCTGCCGACCTTGAACAACCAGCGCAGCGGCTGCCCCGAGGTCTGGTAGCGGAAATTAACRCAGTCGTGATCCCGGAGGTCTTCCGGCTTGCGTGGCGTTCCGCGCGCCGCCAGGTAGGCCGGCGACGCGTAGGCGCCGAGGTGGTTCGTCGCGAGGCCGCGCGAGATCAGCGCGGAGTCGGCGAGCTGGCCGACGCGGATCGCCACGTCGATGCCTTCCTCGACCAGGTTGACGAAGCGGTCGTTCAGCCGCAGGTCGATGTGCAGCTTCGGGTAGCGGCGCCGGAACTCCGGCAGCGCCGGCGCGAGCAGGCGCGTGCCGATGGGCAGCGGCGCGGCGATCTTCAGCATGCCGGAGGGCTCGGCCCGCACCGCGGCCGCGGACTGGACCACCTCTTCGGCGGCGCGCAGCAGGACCCGGGCGCGCTCGTGCAGCTCACGCCCCTCCGGTGTCAGCACCAGCGAGCGGGTCGTCCGCGTGAACAGGCGCAGCCCCAGCTGCTGCTCCAGGCGCTGGATCGTCTTGCTGACGGCCGACGGTGACACCGACAGCGAGCGTGCCGCCGCCGTGAAGCTGCCGTACGACGCCGCGCGCGCGAACGCGACGATGCCCGTGAGACGCTCCAGGCTGATTTGTTCCGTCATGGCACTTGTCAAGTGAGTTGCGCCAGGATTATCAAACGGGTGGCGAATATCCACACTCCTTGTCAACGCAATTCGCGGTGAAGGAGATGGTGATGACGACGAAGACGATGAAGGCGATCCGGCTGCACGAGTTCGGTGGTCCGCAGGTGCTGCGCTACGAGGACGCCCCGGTGCCCGAATTGCAACCGGGCGAGGTGCTCGTCCGCGTTCACGCGGTAGGCATCAACCCGCCCGACTGGTACCTGCGCGAGGGCTACAGGAACCTGCCTCCCGAGTGGCGGCCGCTGGTGCCCTTCCCTGTGATTCCCGGGACGGACGTGTCGGGTGTCATCGCGGCCGTCGCGGGCGATGTTGATCGCTTCGCCGTGGGCGACGACGTGTTCGGCATGGTTCGATTCCCTGGCCTCAAGGGCGAAGGGGCCGCGTATGCCGAGTACGTCGCCGTGCCGGTGGCCGACCTGGCGCGCAAGCCTGCCGGCCTCGATCACGTGCACGCTGCCGCGGCACCGATGGCCGGGCTCACCGCCTGGCAGTACTTGATCGAGCTGGGGCACGACCACGCCAACCCGCTGCAAGCGCAGCGCCATCATCCGGTGCCGCTCGACGGCAGGAAAGTGCTCGTCAATGGCGCCGCGGGCGGCGTGGGGCACCTGGCATTGCAAGTGGCGAAGTCGCAAGGCGCGCACGTCATCGCGGTGGCATCGGGCGCGCACGAGTCGTTCCTGCGCGGGCTCGGGGCGGACGAGTTCATCGACTACACCCGCAGCGCGCCCGAGGACGTGGTGAGCGACCTCGATCTCGTCGTCGATACCCTCGGCGGCCCCACCACCGGCCGCTTCCTGCGCACGCTCAAGCGCGGCGGCGCGTTGTTCCCGGTGTTCATCGGCTTCGCCGAGGCACAAGAGGCCGCGCAGCGCGGCATCACCGTCTCGATGACGCAGGTGCGCTCGAACGGCTCGCAACTCGCAGCGTTCGGGCAGCTGCTCGATGCAGGGACGGTTCGCGWCGCCATCGACAGCAGGTTCGCGCTGGCGGATGCGCGGCAGGCCCACGAGCGGGCCGCGCGCGGGCACCTCCAGGGGAAGATCGTGCTGACGGTGGCGTGAGGGGATGCCTCAGCCGCACTTATGCTTGGCGGCATGCGACACATCCCGACGTCCACCGAGAAGGTGGAGCACTTGAAGAAGCAGGCCAGGCGCCTGCAGCGCAACGGTGGCGGCAAGTTGGCCGACCTGCTCGACCGCGTCGCCCGGGGCGCGGGGTATGACCATTGGCGCCACGTCACGGCCTGCCTCGAGGGCGCGCAGGCCGAGGGCGGCGTGGCCTTGCTGCGCAGCAGGATCGCCGCGTTCCAGGCGGTGGCTGTCGAGGGGGGCCGGCGCATCGAAGTGACCGGTCCGGAGATGCTCGCCGTGCCGATGGTGATGTTTGCGGCGGCGGGAGATGCCTGGCTGCTGGAGCCGCACACGCAGGAATGCATGTGCCTCGCCTTCCACGGCGAGCGCGTCGAGTCGGGGCTGGCGGAACACGGCGAGCAGGTCACGATGCGGTTTCATGGCACGTATCGCCTGGACGGCGATGCGATGCACTTCCAGACGGACCTGCCGCTGGTGGGGAACCGGACGGTGCAGGGGCTGCCCGTTGCCGAACTGCGTGAAGCGTGCCGGCTGGCGACGGAGTCGTTCCAGGCCCGGTTCACGTCGGCCGCGTCGCGCGAGGCCCTGGAGCCGTTGACGGCGGGCCTGATCGACCTGCTCATCGACCGCGGCTTCGGCAACGTCGATCGCGCCGAGTTGCAGCGTGCAGCGAAGCACGGTGCACGCTACTCACCGGCGCGTGACGCACTGGTGTGGCCGGGTTCACACGATCTCCCTGAGCCTGCCCTGCCCCACGCTGCGCAGCGTGCGAAGCAGCAGCACCCCGATGACGAGGGACGCGAAGGCTAGCAACAGCACGGCCATGCCATCGGCGAGAGGCGACTCGGCGGCCGCAGCGACCTGCAGCGACGCGATCGCGCACGCCGCCAGCGGAAAACTCGCCGCCCACCAGCTCAGCTTGAACGGCGCACGCAACGCGCTGCGGAGCCGGCCGACCAGCACGGCGAGCATGAAGAGCCCGATGCCGAACAGGCCTTGCGCGAACAGGTCGAGGCGGCCGCCCGAGATCGCGACGTAGCTCGACATGCCGACGACGGCCGACGCGAGCAGGATCAGCAGCGTGGGCTTCATCGTCGGCGGCATCGGCGCCTCGAACATCAGCCGCGAGACGACGATGGCGATGAGCAGCACCGACAGGAACAGCCCGGCCGCCCAGCAGAGCGCCAGCACGCCATGCCATTGCGCAGGCGGGTGCAGCGACGGCGCCGCGAGCGGCACGTCCAGCAGCCCGACGGCGGGAACGATCCCGTGCAGCAACAGCAGCACCGGCGCGTCCTTCGGGCCCGCCTCGCGGTAGAAGACGTTGACGCCATCGACCGCGATGGTGCGGTATTGGACGGCGCCGGTTGATGCTGCGTTGGTGGCASCAACCCTGGCGGCCGCAGGCGCCGCGCTTGCAGCATGCGAGGCAAGAGAGAGGGTGATCGCCGCGGCCATCAGCCTGGCAGCATGGAAGGTCTTCATCGTGTGGATCTCCTGTCGAGATCGGGTGTTCTCGGGTGGGACTCATTGTGTAGACGCACCCCTCACGCACCAATCCACCGCGGTGGAAGGGACTGTTTCACGGCGCGGTGTGGTAGATGGCCAAGGGTCTCCCCGCCCCTCCGATCGAGGGGTGCTGCGATCGGCATCGTCGCGCTACCCTGCTGCGTACATCGCTGCGTCAGCGAGGGAGGAGCAATGATGCTTCGCTGTCCACGGGTCTTCACCTGCCTCATGGTCGTGGCCGTCTTGAGCGCGTGCGGTGGCGGCTCGGAAGACACGCCACCACCGGTGCCCCAGCACCCCGCGACCCAGGGCACGCTGAAGGCCGACGTGACGGTCGTGAACTCATCCCGCGATGCATGGGTCGCCTCGGCCACCGACGCGAGCTGGACGCTACACAGTGTCCGCAACGACATCGCCGTCGGCGCCGTGCTGCTGCTGGACGATGATGCCGTACGGGTAACGGGGGTGACTCAGGTGGACGGAACCACCATCCTCGGCGTCGTCCCGGCCGAGATCGAAGAGGTCTTCGCCAAGCTCAGGCTGTCTCACGTCATCGACATGAGCGATGCAACCTTCGAGGCCACCGACGGATCGGCCACGCTGGTATCTCGAAACGCACTCGTGCAGGATCGCGCGCAAGCCGCGGCCGGCCTGCAGCAGGCGATCCATGTCGCCATCGACAGGCATCCGTTCACGGGCAGCGTCGACTTCGTGCTGGGCGGGCGGCTGGACCTCAGCTACGACGAAGACGGCAGCACCGGCGCACAGGGCCATCTGGACGTCACGGGCGCCATCGACGGTGCGGTGCGTTCATCGTTCGTCGGCTCCTTTCCGCTGTCGCCGAGGATCCCCGCCAGCTTGGCGGCGTACCAACTGGGGACCGTGCGCATCCCGATACCTGTGACGATCGTCGACAAGGCGTCGCGCGTTCTGGGCGTGCGGGTGGCTTCGATCGTGGTGCCGGTGTGGCTCGGCGCCGATGGGACGGGCGGGTATTCCCTCGCGCTGCGCGTGAACGGAGACGCTCGCACCAACCTCGTCGTCGATTACTCCGGTTCCGGTGGCCTAGTTGCCCACGGCCCCATGGCCTCCGCCGGCTTCGGCGTGACGGGCGAGTTGGCCGATGCAGGCCCTGACGCTGCGGCCCAGGTCGGGGCCGACCTCGGTGCCTACGTGCGGGCACTCCCGCAACTGCTGATCCTGAACAAGGTGCCCTCGATGGGCGCGGACCTCAAGGTCGGCATGTACGCGGACGGGCAACTGTCGGCTTTTCCTGGAGCGCCGTACTACTGTCTGCGGATGCAGCCCTCGTTGAAGAGCGAAGTGTCCGGTTTCTTCCGGGCGGCGGGCATCGACCGGCAATCGTCGTCGTTGACCAGCGGCAGCCTCAATGTGGGAGCGCCCTACTCCACTGGGGAATGCCGTGAAGGCAACAGCGTGGCCATCCATGCGCCGCAAGCAGGTGCCGAGGTGGCGTACCTCGGTGAAAACATGGAGGTGTCGTTCTCCGTCGGGCCTGCAGATCCGTCTCGCGCTGCTCCCACCGGATCGGTGGAAGTGACGCTGCAGGGCGCCAGCTGCGTCGCCCAACTGATCGACGGTGCAGGGCGTTGCAGCGTTCTCGTCACCAGTGCGGCGTGGTCGCAGATCGTCACGGTGAAGTATCTCGGCGACACGGTCTACCGCGATTCTCAGTCCACGGTTCTGGTCCATGCCGGCGGCCTCTCCTGGAACAATGCCATCAAGCTGACCAGCGGCTCATGCACGCTCAGCTCCCCCGACAGTTCCGAACAGCTTGTCGAGCTTCACGGAACCGCATCGGGCGAGGTGGGTGCAAGGGTCGTCGCGCGGTTGGAATCAGACATTGCAGGTTCGGCCGGCTCCAGTAGCTACGCGTCATGCCCGGGGTGGACGGGCTTCGGCATCATCGATGGCCTTTGGCAAGGCTGCATACGCAGGCCCGATGAATCACCGATCACTACCTGGTCAGCGAAGATAACCCGCAACGGGCATACCGGCGTCCGGGCAGAACTGCTGGAGTGGCACCCGATGCCTTCGCACTTCCCGCAGCCGCTGGCCCTCGTCCGGCAGGCTGCCGTACCCTGCCCCGGCTCCATCACCTACCCGTAGCGGCTCGATGCACTTCGACATTCTCGTTCCCGAGGCCTCGAGGAACATCGCCCAGGTGCTCGGCTTCGGCCGCACCTACCTGGCCGCCAAGGGGGTTCCAGCGGACACCCTCCGCGCGGCTGCACCCGCATCGCGTACCGCGACGCCGGCGTCGATCCGCTCGACGATCCGGCGCTGGCCGATGAGTTCGATCTCGTCGTCGTGCTTGGCGGCCCGATCGGCGACGAAGACGGCGCGGTCTATCCCTTCCTGGCCGACGAGCTGCGCCTGATCGAACGACACCTCGCCCAGCATCGGCCACTGCTGGGCGTCTGCCTGGGGGCGCAGTTGATGGCCAAGGCGTTGGGCGCCCGGGTGAAGCCGATGGCGCATGGCCGCAAGGAGATCGGCTTCGGCCCGATCGAGCTGACCGATGCCGGCCGCGCCTCGCCGCTGGCCGCCTTGCCGCCGGGCCCGCCGGTGCTGCATTGGCACGGCGACCAGTTCGAGCTGCCGCCAGGCCTGCCGAGCCTGGCCGCCACGGCGCTGTGCCCGCACCAAGCCTTCATGCCCCTGGCCGGCCGCCCTCGCCTTGCAGTTCCACCTGGAGGCCGATCCGCGCCGCATCGAGCAATGGCTGATCGGGCATGCGGGCGAGCTCAGCCAGGCCGGGGTCGACATCGCGGCATTGCGCCGCGAGGCCGTGCAGCATGGCGGCGCGCTGGCCGCGGGCCTGGTGGATGCCTGGCTGGGGGGCTTTCAGGCCACGACGTAGCGCCCCGGCGTGGTCCCCATCGCCTTGCGGAACATCGTGATGAAGCTGCCCGAGCTCTCGTAGCCCAGCCGGTCCGCGACCTGCTGGACCGACGAGCCGATGCCCAGCCATTTCACCGCCAGCATCAGGTGGAGCTGCTGGCGCCAGCGGCCGAAGCTCATGCCGGTTTCCCTGGCGAGCAGGCGCGCCATCGTCCGCTCGCTCAGGCCGGCGCGCTGCGCCCAGGTCTGCGTCGTTCCGCGGTCGGCCGGGTCATCGATGATCATCTCGACGATCTTGCGCAGGCGCGCATCCACCGGCATCGGCAGGTGCAGGTGGCCGGTGGGCGCCGCACCGATCTCGTCGACCAGCAGCGTGGTCAGGCGCGCGTCCATGCCCTGCTCCTCATAGAGCGTCGGCAGCGTCGAGGAG
>NZ_JBFUFP010000178.1:0-7554 GCF_056403375.1 Rhizobacter sp. P2_H2 | reverse complement strand
CTGACCGGCGAGATGGACTACCTGCTGCGCGTGGTCGTGCAGGACATGGCGCACTACTCGCGCTTCGTGATGGAGACGCTGCTGAAGCACCCGAGCGTCGAAGACTGCAAGACCAGCTTCGTGATGGACCGGGTGAAGAACACCACCGCGGTACCACTGTAGCGGCGCCCGGCTGCACGCCTCAGTAATCGAGGTTCTGCAGCATCGCCTGCGTCGCGGCGGTCGACATGTTCAGCAGCTGGGCGATGTCGGCCACGTCGTCGGGGATCGCGGCGTTGTCCCAGCCGTGCGCGGTGTGCCGAGCGAGGCGGATCGCCAGCACGACGTTCTGCACCGTCGGATGCTCGGCATGCCGGTCGTCGGAGATGCGGATCAGCAGGTCGGGCAGCGTCCAGGCCTTCATCAGCGCCTGCTGCAGGTCGAACAGCTCGACGTTCAGCGTGCGGTGCTGGATCGCGTTGGAGCGCAGCGTCGGGTCGGCCGCCTGCGCGCGCTGGATGGTCAGCGCCAGGTCGGGCGCATGCACCCACAGCAGCATCTCGGCGAAGTCGTGCAGCAGCGCGGCTTCGTGGATCAGCGCGGCGTCGTGGTCCTGGCGGTGGATCGCGAAGGCCAGCGCGAAGCGGGAGGCGCGGTGCGCACGCCGCAGCACGTCGTTCAGGCCGGCCAGCGCTTCCGGCCGGCCGGCCAGCGCGTCCTCGATGGTGGGCTGCAGGCCGAACGCGCCGAAGAACGGCGAGATGCCCATCAGCACGACCGCGGCGGTGACGGTCTCGACGTCGGTGACGAGCCGCGCCGGGCGGTGCGTGGCTGCGTAGGCCAGCACCTTCAGCGTCATCAGCGGGTCGTCGGCGACCATCTCGCCGATCAGGTTGGCGTCGACGTCGTCCTCGTTCGCGCGCATCGCCTCCAGCGCATCGGAGGTGTTCGCGAGGACGGGGATCTCGCGGTCGCGAAAGTGCTGCACCCAGGCGGCGAGGTCGGGCAAGGCATGGGACAGCGGCTGATGGCCGGCAGGGCGCGGTGCGGTCTCGATGCTCACGTCACGGTGTCAGGAAAAGTGTTACCGCGAGTATCGACCTCTTTGCGCCGCACTTGAGGAAAACCTCACACGGCCGCACGGGGTGCCTCACCGCCCGCCGAGCTTCGCCTTCACGTCCATGCCGAGCTTCTTGTTGACGAACTGCAGCGTCGCGACCTTCGAGAGATCGACCTCGCCCGCCTTGTACAGCCCGGCCTTCACCATCTGCGCGTAGAAGTCGTGGATGCGCTCGGTGCTCATCGCGCCGACGCCGTTGCGCAGCGCCTCGCCCGAGTCGACGATGCCCTGCTGCTTCATCAGCGCGACCGAGGCCTCGATCTCCGCCTCGGTCATCTCCGGGTTCTCCTTGATCATCATCGCGTTGGCCGCCTTGCGGTCGCCGTACAGGTAGTTGACCCAGCCGAGGATCGACGCGTCGACGAAGCGCTGCACCAGCTGCGGCTTGTCCTTCACGGTGTCGGTGCGCGCCTCGATCACCGTCGAGTAGGTGCTGAAGCCGTGGTCGGCCAGCAGGTGCACCACCGGCTTGAACTTGCCCTGGTTCTCGACGTAGATCGGCTCGGCCACCGAGTAGCCCTGCTGGATCGCCTTCGGGTTCGCGAGGAAGGGGCCGAGGTTGTAGTTGTAGGGCTTCAGCACCTCGTCCTTGAAGCCGTGCGTGACCTTCAGCCACTGCCACCAGCTGAACTGGCCGTCTTTCGCGATCAGCGCGAGCGGCGCGGTCTTCAGCTTCTCGAACGACTCGTAGCCCTGCCCCGGGTGGGCGATGAGCGCCTGCGGATCCTTCTGGAACATCGCGGCGACGACGACGGTGGGCACGCCGTTCTTCACGTTGTCGAAGCTGTGCAGCAGGTTGCCGGTCATCAGGAAATCGATGCGGCCGGCCGGCAGCAGCGGGCGGTTGTTGACCTGCGGGCCGCCTTGCAGCAGCGTCACGTCGAGGCCGAACTTCTTGTAGGTGCCGTCGGCCACCGCCTGGTAGAAGCCGCCGTGCGCGGCCTGCGCCTTCCAGTTGGTCGCGAAGGTCACCTTGTCCTGCGCGAGGGCGGTGCCGGCCGCGAGGGTCAATGCCAAGGCTGCAAAGCTGATGATGTTCTTCATGGGTCTCTCCTTCGATGGATCAATTCTCGGTGGCATGCCAGCGGCCCAGCAAGAGCCGCGACAGCGCATTGAAGCCGGCGAAGATCAGCACGCCGGTCAGCACCAGCAGGCTCAGCGCCGCGAACATCTTCGGCGTCTCGGTGCGGAAGCTCGCCTCCAGGATGCGCGACGCGAGCCCGGTCTCGCGGCCGGCGGCGCCGGCCACCATCTCGGCCGTCACCGCGCCGATCAGGCTCAGGCCGCCGGAGATCTTCAGGCCGGCGATGAAGTACGGCAGCGCCGACGGCAGCAGCAGCAGGCGCAGCCGCTGCCAGGGCGAGGCGCGGTACAGCCGGAACAGCTCGCGCAGGTTCACGTCGGCCGCGCGCAGCCCGGCCACGGTGTTCGACAGGATCGGGAAGAACGCGACGATCCAGGCGCACAGCAGCAGCGCGGCGGTCGTGCTCTCGACGTAGATCAGGATCAGCGGCGCGACCGCGACGATCGGCGTCACCTGCAGCACCACCGCGACCGGAAAGAGCGCCTCCTCGACCGGCCGCCACAGCGCGAACACCGCGGCGATCAGCACCCCGCCGGTGCAGGCGAGCAGCAGCGCGCCGAACGTGATTTTCACGGTGAACCACCAGCTGCCGGCCAGCGAGGCGAAGTTGTCGACCAGCGTCTGCAGCACGAGGCTGGGCGCCGGCAGCGTGTAGTGCGGAATGTGGGCCAGCCGCACCAGCGCCTCCCACGCAGCCAGCAGCGCGAGCAGCACGACGGCCGGTGCGATGCGGCGGCGCCAGCGTTCGTTCACGCGGCTGCCGCGGCGTGCGCGGCCTCGAGCGAGCGCGAGACGGCCCGGCATTGGGCGACGTAGTCGTCGCTGTCGCGGAACGCTGCCTCGTGCGGCACCGGCCGGCGGATGCGGAATTCGGCCACGATGCGGCCGGGCCGTGCGCCCATCACCAGCACGCGCTGGCTMAGGAACACCGCCTCGAGCACGCTGTGCGTGACGAACAGCACCGCCATCGGGCGGGCCTGCCAGGCGTCGAGCAGGTCGATGTTCAGGCGCTGGCGGGTGATCTCGTCGAGCGCGGCGAACGGCTCGTCCATCAGCAGCAGCCGGGGCTGCGTGACCAGCGCGCGGGCGATCGATGCGCGCATCTTCATGCCGCCGGACAGCTCGCCCGGGAAGGCGTCCGCAAAGGCTTCGAGGCCCATGCGTTGCAGCAGCGGCAGCACCTGCGCGGCGGCATCGCGGCGCGCGACGCCGGCCAGCCGCAGCGGCAGCCAGGCGTTGTCGAACACGCTGGCCCAGGGCATCAGCGTGGGCTCCTGGAACACGAAGGCGGTGTCGCTGGCCGCATCGGCCTGCAGTGCCGGGGCCTGCACCGTGCCAGCGCTCGCGCGCTCGAGCCCGGCCACCAGCCGCAGCACCGTGCTCTTGCCGCAACCGGACGGGCCGAGCAGCGAGACGAACTCGCCCGGCTGCACGTCCAGCGAGACCGACTGCAGCGCCTGCACGCCGTTGGCGAAGCGCTTGTCGACCTGTCGCAGGGAGATCAGGGCATCTGAGGAGGCGTCCGACATAGGGTTCGCAGTGTGCCGCAGAACCTGTTCGCGCTAGGCTTCGGGGCCTACCTCGGAGATCTCCATGAACCACGTCGCCCTGCCTTCCGGACCCCCCGTGCCGAGCCTCGGCCTCGGCACCTGGCGCATGGGGGAATCGGCCGCGGCGAGGCGTGGCGAAGTGGCCGCGATCCGGCTGGCGATCGACCTCGGCTACCGGCTCTTCGACACCGCCGAGATGTACGGCGAGGGCGGCGCCGAAGAGGCCCTCGGGCAGGCCATTGCCGAGGCGCTGCGTGCCGGCGCGGTGCGGCGCGACGAGCTGTTCATCGTCAGCAAGGTCTACCCGCACAACGCGAGCCGCACCGGCACCATGGCCGCGTGCGAGCGCAGCCTGCAGCGCCTCGGGCTCGACCACGTCGACCTCTACCTGCTGCACTGGCCGGGCTCGCATCCGCTGCGCGACACGGTCGATGCGTTCGAGCGCCTGCGGGCGCAGGGGCGCATCCGGGCCTGGGGCGTCAGCAACTTCGATGCGAACGGCATGGCCGGCCTGTGGCGGCTGGAGGGCGGCGCGGCCTGCGCGACCAATCAGGTGTACTACGCGCTGAGCGAGCGCGGCATCGAGTTCGACCTGCTGCCGCGCCAGCGGGAGCGCAACGTCCCGCTGATGGCGTATAGCCCGCTGGCCCAAGGCGAGCTGGCCGCGCACCCGGGGCTGCGGCCGCTGGCCGACGCCCTCGGCGTGACGCCGACCCAGCTCGCGCTCGCGTGGGTGCTGCACCAGCCGGGCGTGATCGCGATCCCGAAGGCCGTGCGCGAGGCCCACCTGCGCGAGAACCTGGCCGCAGCCGGCTTGAAGCTCGGCGCGGCCGACCTGGCCGCGCTCGACAAGCTGTTTCCGCCGCCGCGGCGCAAGACCTCGCTCGCGATGGTCTGAGGATCGTCGTCTGAGAAGAGGGGGGGCCCCCGATTGACGCGCCAGGCCGGCTGCGGCGACACTGGCCTCGCAAGGGGAGTAGCCCCCCGATCAAGCCGCCGTCAGCACGGGCGCCGCTCCCGCGGTTCCCCGGCACTTGAGCAGCGCGTGGGACCGATGGACCAACGCTGTGGGCAAGACCTTCACCCGCCGTGCATCCGCACGGCGTGCACTCTTGCGAGGTGAAGGACCATGGAACTCTTCTCAGCTGACTTCTTCTCGGCCTTGATGGCCATCGTGCTGCTCGATCTCGTGCTGGCCGGCGACAACGCCATCGTGATCGGCCTGGCGGCCCGCAACGTGCCGCCCGAGATGCAGCGCCGCGTGATCCTGTGGGGGACGGCCGGCGCGATCGTGATCCGCGCGCTGCTGACGCTGATCGTCGTGTGGCTGCTCAAGATCCCCGGCTTCCTGCTGGCCGGCGGCCTCGCGCTGATCTGGATCGCGTGGACCCTGACGCAGGACAAGGACGGTGAGGGCCACAGCATCAAGCCGCAATCCACCGTGCGCGGCGCGATCCAGACCATCGTGATCGCCGATGCGGTGATGGGCGTCGACAACGTGCTCGCGATCGGCGGTGCGGCCCACGGCAGCATGCTGCTGGTGGTGCTGGGCCTGTTGATCAGCATCCCGATCGTCGTCTGGGGCAGCCAGATGATCCTGAAGCTGGTCGACCGCTTCCCGAGCATCGTCATCCTGGGGGCCGGCGTGCTCGGCTGGACGGCCGCGAAGATGATCAGCGGTGAACCGCTGATCAAGTCGTGGTTCGAGCACCAGCACCTGGGGCACCTGGCGCTGTACATGGTGTGCGTCGGCGGCGTCACGCTGCCGGCGCTGTGGCGGCACTGGAACGATCGCCAGCGCGAGACCGGCGTGTTGCTGGCGGTGATGGTGACCTGGCTCGGCGTGTTCGACATGATCGAGGAGGCGATGGGCTGGGAAGACCAGCCGGTCGACACCTGGCAGTGGTGGCACGAGGGCATCGACCTGGTGATGTGGCTGGGCTGGGTGCCGGTCGCGGTGCTGGTGCACAAGCTGTGGGAGAAGCGGCATCCGAAGCCGGTGCCGGCGCATCAATGAAAACGGGGGCCGCGAGGCCCCCGTTTCAATTCACGGATGAATCACAGGCGCGTGACGCCCTGCACCCATCCGACGAGTTCGCCATCGAGGTACAGCGCACCTTCCGGTGCGCCGGACTGCGCGTAGAACTCGAGCACCGGCGGCAGCGGCGGTGCGGGCGGCGCCGGCGGTACCGCCAGGCGCTGGGCCAGTTCAGCGAGCACGGCGCTCGCGGACTTCAGGGCGGCCGCTGCAGTGCGGCGCGCGAGGGAGGAGCCGGAGTGGCGCGGCGTCAGGGCGCGCCACGTCTGGGGCTTCGAGCTGGTCATGATCATTTCCTTCTTCGGCAGCGCGCTGGCGCTGCGTTGGATTCATGGGCTGTGGCGCAGCCGGGGGCTGCTGAGCTGGTCGAGTTCGCGGCTGAGTGCGCGGCGCGCATCCTGTCGCGAGGTACCGCCTGCCTGGTGGCTGCCGGCGCGACGGAAGTGCGCGGGCGCCACCAGTGGGTTGCGGGGCTTGCGGGCTGGCATGGTGATCTTGGACATGAGACATCTCCTGTGTGGACGAGGACGGCAGGGCCAGAAAGCACGACGGCCCGGTGCGGGAAGCAACCGGGCCGTCGGGATGAGCGCGCGTGCGTCGCGAAGCTCAGCCGGCAAGCGGACCGGGCGGGGCCCGACGGCCACCGAGACACTGAAACGCCGGCACCGACGGCGCGAAGGCGCGGCGGGCAAGGGCAGGGTTCAGTGCGCAGGCGATCAACGTGGGGACTCCGGGGTTGAGGGGCGGGGCGTCGCCGTGATAAAGGTGTTCATCACGGCTTGCGCAGATGATAAACAATCGATTATCAATTTCAACCCCCTTGTTCGAAGGTGTGGGGAAGAATCAACGTTTTTTCTTGAGCGGCGCGATGCCGGCCTGCGTGCGGGCCCAGAGGTCTTCGGCGGGCGGCGCGGCGCGGGGTGCTGCGGCCGCGGCGGTGCGGGTCGGCGGGGGGGGCGCTGGCGCCTTGGCGGGTTCCGCCGCCGGCATCAGCACCTCGCCGAGCAAGTCCAGCAGCCGCGTGCGGGCGCGCTGCGGATGGCGGCGGTAGTAGGTGAGCACCAGCCCGACGATGAAGCGCTCGTCGTCATCCTGCGGCACGTTGCGCAGGGCGTCGTCAGCGAGGGCTGCGGCAGGAGCGGGGGCCGCCGAGGAACCGGCCGCGTCGTGCGGCTGGTCCATCCAGCCGTTCGGCTTGTGGCACAGCACCTCGAACTGGCGTGCGAGCCGTTCGCCGATCTGCCGCGAGCGGCCCTTGATCTGGCTCCAGTAGCTCGGCTGGATCTGCAGGCGCTCGGCGAAGCGCCGTTCGAGGCCCCTCAGCGTGGCGGCATCCGGATGCTTGATGGTGTTGTGGACGAATTCATCGAAGAGGGCCAGCGCGTTGTCAAGGCGGAGCTGGGCCACGTCACGGGAGCCGGATTGCATGGTGCCGCATGATAAATCTTCGTGCATCAGCAGATGCGGCTGGGGTCGTCGGCAAAATCACGCTCTTTCCGCCCACAACCCTTTCACCGGCCGCGCAGCACCATGACGACCCTCGGAACCCCCCTCTCTCCCCAAGCCACCAAGGTGATGCTGCTCGGCAGCGGCGAACTGGGCAAGGAGGTGCTGATCGCGCTGCAGCGCCTGGGCGTCGAGACGATCGCGGTCGACCGCTACGAGAACGCGCCGGGCCAGCAGGTCGCGCACCATGCCCGCACGATCACGATGAGCGACCCGGCGCAGCTGAAGGCGCTGATCGAGGCCGAGCGCCCGCTGCTGGTGGTGCCCGAGATCGAGG
>NZ_JBFUFP010000177.1:0-7606 GCF_056403375.1 Rhizobacter sp. P2_H2 | reverse complement strand
GCACCACGGTGCGCGAGCCGGCCGCCTGCAGGAAGCGCTGCGGCAGCTCACTCGGGCGATCGATCGCGAACTCGTGCGCCGACACGATCGTGACGCCGGGAAAGCAGCCGATCAGCAGCTGCTCGTCAGGCGGGTTGGTGGAGGCGAGATCGGCGTCGCTCAGCGCCTCCAGCGGCTCTTGCGGAAACAGCGCCTGTGCCAGCAGATCCGTGGCGGCGCGGTCCAGCACCGGCCGCTCGGCCAGCACCGCGCGCGCGTCGGTCTCCAGGATCGCCAGCATCCATGTCTTTGCGCCCATGCGCTGCCTTCGCCTCTCAGCGGAACGCCACGCCGCCCAGCGTCGAGCCCGCCGAGCTGATCGTCGTGGCGTTGGCGGCATCGCCGCTGATCGTGCTGGCGTTCTCGAACACGTACGCGGTTGCGACGACGCTCGCGTACAGGCGGTTGTTCGCCGGATCCACCGTCACGTACTGGATGCCGGGCACCGGCAGTGTCGCGACGAGCGTGGCATTGGCGGTGCTCGCCTGCGTGATGACGCGCAGCGTGTTGTCGGTCGAGTTGGCGAGGTAGAGCACGTCGCGCTGCGAATCGATGGCGGCCGAGGTGCCGCCCGCCGGCAAGGCCGGCAGCGTGGTGATCTGCTGGCCGGTCGCGAGGGCGAGCCGGGCCTGGCCGGCGTAGATGATGCCGCGCGTGAAGTCGAAGGTCGGCTGCAGGAGCCCRTTGAACGCCTGGTTGCGGTCCGGCGTCGGCGTGCCGCTCAGCGTGGCGGCGTTCTTGTAGGCCAGCAGCGTGTTGTCGGCCTGGCGGTTCGTCGAGATGTACAGCGTGCCGGTGGTGCGGTCGAGCGTCAGCCAGTTCGCGCGGACGACGTCGGCCGGCAGCTTGAACGAGCGCACGAGCGTGGCACCGGCCGAGCCGCGGCTCGCCGAGCCGTAGACCGATACGCTGACCTGCCCGGCCGCGACCGTCGCGCCGTACAGCTCGTCGCGCACCGGGTCGTACTGCAGGTTGTCGCCCGAGAACGAGGCGAACGCGAAGGTGTCGATCCGGACGTTGCCGACGGCCGGCGACAGCGTCGACAGCGCGCCGACGACGGCATGCGCCTTGTCGGGCACGAACAGCACCTTCGCGGCGTTGTCGTCGGATGAACCGCCGGAATCTCCACCGCCGCCGCAGGCGGACAGGCTGGTCAGCAGCACGGCCAGCGCGCTGGCAAGGAAAGGACGTCGTGTCATGGGGAGGTCGTCAAGTGGGTCGGGAAAGCGGAACCTTCAGGCCCCGCCGGCTCAGGCGTGCGTCGACTCGGTCGGCTTCACGCTGTACATCGATGCATCGCTGCGGTGCAGCGCAGACTCGATCGTATCGCCCTCGCACGCTTCGCCGAGCCCGAGGCTCACCGACAGCCGCAGGCCCGGGGCGATCGACTCCCAGTCGAAGCCGGACACCGCGGCGCGGATGCGCTCGCACACCGGCCGCGCCTCGTCCTCGGTGGTGTCGGGGAACAGGATCACGAACTCGTCGCCGGCCCAGCGGGCCGGCAGGTCGCCGTCGCGCACCTGCGAGGCCATCAGCGCGGCCACCGTCTTCAGCACCCGGTCGCCGACGCTGTGCGTGAAGCGGTCGTTGACCGACTTGAACTTGTCGACGTCGACCATCGCGACCGTCAACGGGCGTTGTTCCGCCTGCAGCGCCTGCAGCCGCTGCGCCAGCTGCTGCTCGAGATGCCGCCGGTTCGCGAGGCCGGTCAGCGCGTCTTCGAGCGACCAGCGTTCGAACTGCTTCGACACCACCAGCGCCTGCTGCAGGTGGCGCTCGCTCTGGCGTGCGCCGAGCTGCCAGGCCACCATCGATTCGCGGCTGCTCATGCCCTCGGTCACCACGCGCTGCTCGCGGCGGCGCAGCGCCCGGTGCTCGCGCTGGGCCAGCGCATGCTTGCCCTGCAGCTCGAAGACCTGCGCCAGCACCAGGTGCGCGCGGCAGGCGAGTTGCTCGTGCTCGACAGCCAGCGCCATCTCGCGCATCTCGATCAGCTCGCGCTCGGCGGTCTCCCAGTCGCGCTGTGCCAGCGCCAGCTCGGCGGCGCACCAGCGCACGAACGAGTCCAGCCAGGTCATCGTGGGGGTCAGCGAGCGCGCCGCGGCGTCGATGGCCGGCCGGGCCGCGGCGACATCGCCCTGCCAGGCCGCCAGCAGGCCCGAGGACGCGAGCGAGATCGTCTTCGCCATCGCCTGCAGGCCCGGCAGCACCGCCAAGCCGTTGCCGGCGCGTTCGAGCTCGTGGCATTCGCGCATCAGGCCCTCCATGCGCACGAGGCTGCCGATGCGGCCGGTCTGGTAGCGCCCGTCGAGCAGGCGCGAGGCCTCGATCCACACCTGGTTCAGGCGCGGCTGGTAGATGCTGACCGGCGGCATGCAGCGCTGCGCGGCGTGGATCGCGAGTTCGAGCGAGGCATCGCCGCGGTCGTGGTCGCCGCTCCATGAGCAGGCGAGGCCCAGGCAGTTGTGCGCGAGCACGGTCTGGGCCTGCGGCGGCAGCTTGTCGCACAGCCGCACGCACAGCAGCGCGGCCTCGACCGACTCGGCATTGCGGCCGAGCAGCATGCAGGCATGGGCGAGGGTGGTGAGCGCATTGGCCTCGCCCTGCGCGTCGCCCAGCCGCTCGAAGAGCTGCGCGGCGCGGCGGCTGGTCTCGGCGGCACGCCGCAGGCGGGAGCTGACGCGGTCGCAATGGGCCAGGCACGACAGCGCGCGGGCTTCGACGTGCAGGTCGGTGTCGTGCGCGTTCTTCAGCACGCCCTGCACGATGTGGCGCGCCGCCTGAACGTGGCCGTCGTCCAGCGCGGCCCAGGCCGCGGCCAGGGCTTCGTCGGCCGATGGCGAGTGCGGGGGCAGGAGTCGGGTGGACGCGTCAGCAGCCATGTGCTTGGGTGGTGGGGGTCGTGCCCCGTGCGGTGCCCAGTGAGTGCGGGGTCGATGCTAGCGGAAACGGCGCCGCATTCAATGTGCGAACTTCCTCGAAAGCTCGTCTTGCATCGGCTCCGGGCATCGCCTACCCTGCCGCGTCCTCACAGGGAGCCACTGGATGTCTCTTCAACGCAACCGCAAGCTCGTGCGCGACCAGGCGCTGTTCCGGCACTGGGAGGGGCTCTCCTCCAATGCCTTCGACAAGATCCCGCTGCAGCAGCTGAAGGATGCGCAGACCGCGCTGCAGGGCCACATCGTGCTGCCGGACAACCCCGACTACAACGCCGATCGCCAGCTCTTCAACCCGGTGTTCAACGCCTTCCCGGTGGCGATCGTCTACTGCGCCGTCGAGAGCGACGTGGCGATCGCGCTGAAGCTCGCGCAGGACGTGATCCTGCCGTTCACCGTGCGCTCCGGCGGCCACTGCACCGCCGGCTTCTCGGCCGGCTACGGCGTGCTGATCGACGTGAGCGAACTGAACGAGGTCACGATCGACGCCGCGGCCCAGGTCGCCACCGTCGGCACCGGCTGCCCGTTCAGCAAGCTCGACCTGGCGCTCGACCAGACCGGCCTGCACGTGCCGGGCGGCGAATGCCAGGACGTCTGCATCGGCGGCTACCTGCAGGGCGGCGGCTACGGCTTCACGTCGGTCACCTTCGGGATGAACTGCGACAACGTGATCGACATGCGGGTGATGCTGGCCAACGGGCGCGTCGTCACCGCGAGCCCGGTCGCCAACACCGACCTGTGGTGGGCGATGCGCGGCGGCACCGGCGGCAACTTCGGCGTGCTGCTGTCGGTGCGCTACCAGCTGCGCCCGCTCGGCGACGTGTTCGGCTGGGCGCTGATCTGGCCGCTGCAGACGCCGGCCGATTTCCAGAACGCCACCGGCGCGCTGATGGCCTTGCAGTCGGGCTACATGCTGGCGGCGCTGCCGCAGGCGCTGAACATCCAGGTGTCGCTGTGCTACCAGCCCGGCACGCAGGGCGGGCTGYCGCTCGAGCCGCAGCAGCCCTATCTGATGGTGCGCGGGCTGTATGTCGGATCGCAGGCCGAGGGCCAGGCCGCGATCCAGCCGCTGTGCGACCTGCCGGGCGCCATCACGCAATGGACCGCGATGGACAGCTACTACAACCTCAACAAGGCCTTGCTGAACGAGCCCTACGGCATGCCCTGCCTGGCGCCGGACAGCCCGATGCCGTTCGAGGACAAGGCCTCGCGCTACGTCACGCGCCCGCTCACTCCCGCCGAATGGCTGGGGCTGCTGCAGTATTTCGTCACCGCACCGAACGAGCTGACCTACTTCTACATGGAGTTCTACGGCGGCGCGATCAACGAGGTGCCGCCGCAGGCCAATGCCTTCGTGCACCGCAACTCGGCCTTCAACGCGGTGCTCGACGTGTTCTGGTTCGACGAGGCGCACAAGCAGGCGTCGCAGGATTTCCTGGTCGGCTGGATGAACCTGATGGCGCCGATGTGGAACGGCGAGATCTACCAGAACTACCCGCGGCCGGACCAGCCGGCTTACGGCCCGGCCTACTGGGCGGATGCGCAGGCCGGGCTGTACGCGGTGAAGCTGAAGTACGACCCGACGCACGCCTTCCGCTTTGCGCAGGAGGTGGGGCCGCTGATGCCGCCGGGCGGCGGCATCGGGCCGGTGATCGAGCTGCCGGCCTGGCTGCAGCAGTGGTTGCAGCAGCCGATCGTGTACGACGCGCGCTGGACGGCGTCGCAGCTGCAGCCGTACCAGTAAGTCAGTCCGGCACCGAGCTGACGCTGGTGCCGAGGATCTCGGCCGTCAGTACGGTGCTGAAGATGTTCTGGTCGCGGATCGTGAAGGTGCCGCTGGTCCACTGACCCGACAGCCACGGGGCGGTGGGCAGGCTGCTGCCGCTGAACGAGCTGGCCGGCCCGAACAGTGACAAGCGATAGATCACGTTGCTGCGCTTCACGCCGAACAGCGTCGCATCGCCGGTGACCGGCAGTGCCGGGCTCGTGCTGTTGTCGAAGACCTCGACCGAGACACCGCCCCCCTGCGTGAAATCGATCGGACCGGAGGGCCACGCCATCGTGAGCCCATACGAGCTCGCGAAGGTCTCGTAACCGAGGTAGCCGGGATTCGACGGATCGGGCCACTGCGTGTAGGCGGCCGGGTCCGAGTCGAACACGTAGGCGCCGGTGAAGGTGGCGCCGACCGGCGGCCGCGTGCCGCTCGAGGTGAGCACGCGCGCGGTGAAGTTGACGGTGACGTGGTCGGCCATCGCGGCGACGGGCCAGGCCAGGGCTGCGCCCAGCAGCAGGGTCGAGGTTCTCATGCTTGTTGTTTCCCTTGGATGTCGAACGGGTGCGGCCCGCGGCGACGCCACCAGCCTCCCGGCGCGAAGGATATCGACGGCCTGCCGCACGACAACCGCAATGTTGGGGTGGTCGGCGCAGGGAGTCTCGACAATAATCGCCGGCTGCTTGCAGACCGGGGGATGCGACATCGACGCGAATCTGTTGAACGAGCTGCGGATCGACCACCGCGAACGCGAGGACGAAGGCGGCGGCGTGCCGCGCTGGATCTGGGCGGTGCTGGTCACGGTGATCGTGCTGGCGCTGCTCGGCGCCGGCGCCTGGTGGTTCCTCGGCGGCCGGCCGATCGCGGTGAAGACCGCGGCGGCCACTGCCCCGCGCGCCGGCGGCGGGGCCGGCGCCATCCTGCAGGCGACCGGCTACATCACCGCGCGCCGCCAGGCCACCGTCTCGACCCAGCTCACCGGCACGCTCACCGAGGTGCTGATCGAGGAGGGCGACCGGGTCGAGAAGGGCCAGGTGCTCGCGCGCCTCGAAGACGGCGCGGTGCGCGCGACGCTGAATGTCGCGCGCGCCAACCTGGCCTCGACGCAGGCCCAGGTGGCACAGGCCCGCGCGCAGCTGGCCCAGGCGGCGGCCGACGCGCGGCGCCAGGACGAACTCGCGGCCAGCGGCATGACGACGAAGCAGGGCGCCGAGCAGGCCCGCACCGCGCTCGCCAGTGCCACCGCGATGCTCGAGGCGCGCCAGCGCGAATCCGACGCGGCGCGCGCGCAGGTGGCGCAGGCCCAGGTCAACTTCGACTACACGACGGTGCGGGCGCCGTTCGCCGGCATCATCACCGTGAAGGCGGCGCAGGTCGGCGAGATCGTCTCGCCGCTGTCGGCCGGCGGCGGCTTCACGCGCACCGGCGTCGGCACCATCGTCGACATGAATTCGCTCGAGGTCGATGTCGACGTCAGCGAGGCCTACATCGGCCAGGTGAAGCCGGGCATGCCGGTCGAGGCAGTGCTCGATGCCTACCCCGACTGGCGCGTGCCGGCCCATGTGATCGCGATCGTGCCGTCGGCCGATCGCGGCAAGGCGACGGTGAAGGTGCGGGTCGGCTTCGAGCAGCGCGACGCGCGCATGGTGCCCGACATGGGCGTGCGCGTGTCCTTCCTGAGCGCGAAGCCCGCGGCCGGCGCCGACGGCGCGCCACCGCCCGTGCCCAAGGGCGTGCTGGTGCCGCCGCRGGCGCTGGTGCAGCGCGACGGCGGCACGGTGGTGTTCGTCGTCGCCGACGGCCGCGTGCAGCAGCGCAGCGTGAAGCCGGCCGGCGGCGACATCGGCGGCCAGAAGCTGCTGCCCGATGCGGTGAAGGCGGGGGAGCGCGTCGTCGTGTCGCCGCCGGAATCGCTGAAGGACGGTGCCGCGGTGCGGCCCGACGAAACCGAGTGATCTGCATTTCAACAAGACAGAACCCCCAGGAGAACCCATGACCCAGCTGATCGAGATCCGCGACCTGTCGAAGGTGTACGAGCGCGGCCGCCAGAAGGTCGAGGTGCTGCACCACATCGACCTCGATGTCGACCAGGGCGACTTCGTCGCGCTGATGGGCCCGTCGGGCTCGGGCAAGACGACGCTGCTGAACCTGATCGGCGGGCTCGATGCGCCGACCGGCGGCAGCATCAGCGTCGGCGGCCAGCGCATCGACCAGCTCAAGTCGGCGGCGCTCGCGAAGTGGCGCGCCTCGCGGGTCGGCTTCGTGTTCCAGTTCTACAACCTGATGCCGATGCTGTCGGCGCAGCGCAACGTCGAGCTGCCGCTGCTGCTGACCAAGCTGTCGGCCACCGAGCGCAAGAAGCGCGCGGCGATCGCGCTGCAGCTGGTGGGCCTGGCCGACCGCGCCTCGCACAAGCCGACCGAGCTGTCCGGCGGCCAGCAGCAGCGGGTGTCGATCGCGCGCGYGATCGTGTCCGACCCGATGCTGCTGGTGTGCGACGAACCCACCGGCGACCTGGACCGCCAGTCGGCCGAGGACGTGCTGGGCCTGCTGCGCGTGCTGAACCGCGACCACGGCAAGACCATCGTGATGGTGACCCACGACCCGAAGGCGGCCGAGTACGCGCACCGCACGCACCACCTGGACAAGGGCAGCCTGGTCGCCCAGGTCGAGACGCCCGAGCTGGCGTCATGAAGTACCTCCACCTCGTCTGGGCCTCGCTGTTCCGGCGCAAGACGCGCACGGTGCTGACGCTGGTCTCGATCATCGCGGCCTTCCTGCTGTTCGGGCTGCTCGATGCGGTGCGCACCTCGTTCTCGCAGGCCGGGCAGAGCGCCAACGGCGCGGCGCGGCTGCAGAC
>NZ_JBFUFP010000176.1:0-7608 GCF_056403375.1 Rhizobacter sp. P2_H2 | reverse complement strand
GCGTGCTGATGGACTGCCAGATGCCGGTGATGGACGGCTATACCGCGACCCGGATGCTGCGCCAGCAGCCGCACCTGAAGGACGTGCCGGTCATCGCGATGACCGCAAACGCCATGGTCGGGGACCGGGAGAAGGTGCTGGCGGCGGGCATGAACGACCACATCGCGAAGCCGATCYGGGTCGACGAGGCCTTCGCGACGATTGCACGCTGGGCACGCCCCGAAGTGCGTGGCCCTGGCTAGCGAGCCGCTGCGATTTTTTGTTCGACGGCGCAGTGCTGCCGGGCCTTGGTCGCAGCGGGCGCAGCAATCCGCCAGCGACAATTCCCCGCATGAACATGCTCACCCGCATCCTCGCGACCGCGATCCTGCTGGCCGCCCCGTTTCTCGCACTGGCCGAGCCCGGCACCCAGGTGGGCTCGCTCAGTCTGTCTCCCGACGGCCGCTACGTCGCGGGCATCGCCTACGTCAAGACGGCCACGGCCGCCTTCCTGATCGACCTCGAGAGCGATGCGGCTCAGCCACGGCTCCTGGCCAAGCCGGAGCACGATCCGCGGTACCGATCCGCCCTGATCCCGATCGCGGTGAACTGGGTGGCCAACGACCTTCTCGCGGTCGACTACAACAACCGCGAGTCGTTCTCGATCGACCTGTCCGGCAAGCAGGTCGCCACGCTTGGCGAGCGCTTCATCCGGCGCATGAGCAAGACCGGACCGCTGGCCGAATCGGTGTTGGTCTACCGCGACGTCGACGACAACGACATCGATCTGGTGAACGCACGCACCGGCAGCCGGCAGAAGTTCCGCGTCTCGTTGTCCGGCAAGCTCGCGGCCTGGGCCTTCGACGAATCGGGCGAACTGCGCGCGGTCCAGATGATCGATTCGAGCCGCTGGTCCGGCACCGCGAAGATCAGCAACTGGTACCGCCGCGCGTCGACCGAGGACTGGCAACTCCTGCAGGAGTGGCCGGCGAGTGCATTCAACGAGGTCTGGTACCCCTTCGACGTGCTGCCGCAGGCCGATACCCTGGCGGTGGCATCGCGGCAGGGGCGCGACAACTGGGCCGTCTTCAAGTACGACACCGTCTCGCGTCGGCATGTCGAGGTGATGGCGGCGCATGCGCAAGACGACATCCTGCTGATCGAAGGGCTCAACGCGCCGAACGTCGAGMGTGTCATCACCGGCGGCCTGCGCCCGCACACCTACTGGTTCGACGCGCGCTGGGCGGGCCTGCAGACCAGCATCGATGCCGCGCTGCCGGGGCGCACCAACGACCTGCAGGGCGACAAGAACGGGCGTGTGCTGGTCACCTCCTATGGCGATGTCGATCCGGGCCGCTGGTACGTGCTGGACACGCAGACGTTCAAGCTGAGCGAGATCGTCGCGGCGATGCCGAAGATCGATCCGGCTGGCATGCATCCCAAGCAGACGATGCGGTACGCCGCGCGCGACGGCCTGAGCATTCCGGCGTACCTGACGCGGCCCACCGGCTCCGATGCGCCGGCACCCACCGTGGTGCTGATCCACGGCGGCCCGAATGTTCGCGACCGGTGGGAGTGGGACGACGAGGTCCAGATGCTTGCGGACTCCGGCTACGTGGTCTTCCAGCCGCAGTTTCGCGGCTCCACGGGGTTCGGCCGCCGCTTCGAGGATGCCGGCTACCGCCAGTGGGGCCGCAGCATGCAGGACGACATCACCGACGGCGTCCAGCACCTCATCCAGGAAAAGATCACCGATCCCGCGCGGGTGTGCATCGTCGGGGCCAGCTACGGCGGCTACGCGGCGATGTGGGGCGCCATCAAGACGCCCACGCTGTACCGCTGCGCCGCCAGCTTCGCGGGTGTCAGCGACCTGGCCGACATGCTGTCGAGCGGCTGGTGGGACGACTCGACCGTTCTCTCGCGCGAGGTCTCACGCGATCGCATTGGCGACCCCGACAAGAACCGCGGCGCGCTGGACGAGGTCTCGCCGCTCAAGCATGCGGATCGCCTGCGCATCCCGATCTTCATCGCGCATGGCAACCTGGACCGGCGCGTGCTGTTCTCGCAAAGCAAGGCGATGGTGGACGCGCTCAAGCGCGCCGGCCAGCCGGTGGAATGGATGTGGTTCGACGACGACGGGCATGGCTTCTCGTCGACGAAGTCGCGCGTGCGCTACTACACGGCCCTCCTCGAATTTCTCGGCCGCCACCTCGCCGCGAATCCCGCTCCCGCCGGGAAGCCCTGACGCGGCGACGCGTCCGACGAGGCGGTGGCAGCAATTGCGGCCGGGCCTGGCAGGGCTCCCCCGCAAGAGGGTTTGAGGCGCTCGAATCTTGGTCGTACGCTCCCCGCCACTCACGGAGGAGTCCCCCATGACCTTGAAAGCAACCCTCGCCGCCCTGGCGCTCGTGGCCGCTGCGGCGGCTGTCCACGCCCACCCCCGCCCGGGCAACGATGTCCCGACATTCACCGAGATCCGCCGCGCCGTCCACACGGACAGCGTCGTCACGCTGAAGCCGTTGGTCGACGACGCCGACCAGCGCGGCCCGCACCGCATCGAGCTGCTGTCGGCACCGCAGTCCGGCTCGGCCGCCGTCTCGCCCGATGGCCGGCACGTGATCTACGCCGCCCCGGCCACCGCGGGCACCGATTCCTTCACCTACCGCGTCACCGACCGGGGCGGCCTCGCCGTCGAAGGCACGGCCCGCCTGGTGGTCTACGGCGATGCCACGCTGGCCACCTGCCGGCAGGACAGCACCGTCACGCCGGAGGGCGTGCTGGCCACGCGCACCAAGTCCAACGGCTGCGCCTACTACGGCAGCACCACCACCCGCGTCTCGATCGACGGCCCGGTGACGATGGACTACTTCGTCAACTGGCCGTCCGACGGCAGGCCGCCGAAGGCGGTGGTGGTGCTGCTCGGCGGCGGCGACTTCAACATGGCCATCCGCGGCAACCTGGACACCGGCGCCGGCGACGTGACCGGCGGTGCCAACAACTTCGTCGTGCGCACCGCACAACTCGTGGCCGATGCGGGCTACCTCGCCGTGGCGCTGGACCGGCCGGTGCCCGGCCCGCGCCTGGTGCCCGGCTCGACGAACGTGACCACCGCGACCGACTACTACCGCGTGTCGGTCGACCATGCGGTCGACATCCTCCGCGTGCTCGAATCGCTCGGCACCGGCCGCCTGCCCGTGTTCCTGTCCGGCACCAGCCGCGGCGCGATCTCGGTGGTGGCGCAGAACCTCATCGCCACCGGCATCGTCAGCTCCAGMACCGTCACCCTGGACCTCAGTGACGGCACTCACCGCCTGTGGGTGGGCAAGCCTGGCGTGCCCATGTTGCAGCCCTCGTACGTGCGCCGTCCCACGCAGGTGGTGTGGCATGCCGAGGACGGCTGCGCCGGCGTCTCGCCGGCCGGATCGCGCGCGTTCTACGACAGCCTGGTCGCCGCGGGCAACGATGCGTCGTTCAGCATCGGCACCGGCGGCGTGCGCGTCACCACCTCGGGCAACGGCGTGTCGCCCGATGTCTGCGGGCCGCTGGCCTACCACGGCTTCCTGGGCATCGAGAACACGGTCATCGGATCCATCACCGGCTGGCTCGACCAGCGCGTGGCCGCGCTCGGCCGCGACACGCCGCCCCACGCGGCCTCCACCGAGATCCGCACGGCCGCCGGCGTGCCCGCGCAGATTCACCTGTCCCGGCTCACGCACGACCGCGGATGGGGGCCGTTGTCATACGCGTTGCCCGGCACGGCCACCAGCTTCGGCGGCCAGGCGGTGTTGAACGGCCGCACCGTCACCTATACGCCGCCCGTAGGCATGACCAGCGGCGTCGACTACTTCGTCTACGCCGTCACCGACCGGCACGGCGGCGTCGGTGCCGCGGTGGTGACGATTCACATCGGCGACTGAAGGCCTGGTCAGGACGCCGACGCCTTGTTCACCGCGATCGCGGCGCGGAACAAGGCCTTCAGCGCTTCGGCGTCCGGCTTGTCGCCTTCGTGGAAGTCGATCGCGCGGCGCACGTTGCCGTCGAGGCTGGAGTTGAAGAGGCCCGCGGGGTCGGGCACCGAGGCGCCCTTCGCGAAGGTCAGCTTGACGGCCTTCTTGTAGGTCTCGCCGGTGCAGATCAGCCCGTGGTGCGACCAGGCGGCGGTGCCCCATTTCCATTCCTCGGTGACGCCGCGGTCGGATTGCGTGATCAGCTTGCGGAGCTTCGAGAGCATCTCGCCGCGCCAGTCGGCGAGGCCCGCGATCTTCTCGTCGATGAGTTCGGAGGGTGTCGGCATCGCATGATCGTACCGCCTAGACTTCGGCGATGGACATCCATCACGACGATTGGGCAACCCCGTTCGAGCGGGGCAACGGCAACCAGACCACCACCTGGCGCGCCTGCATCGATTTCCACCAGCGGTTGGCGCAGGCGTTCGGTGGGTGGCTGCGCTTCGAAGAGGCCGGAAGATCCGACGCCGGCGTGCCGATCCACGTCGGCGTGTTCTCGACCGACGGCGTCTTCGATCCGCAGGCGGTGAAGGCCGCCGGGCGCCCGGTGTTCTTCAACAACAACGGCATCCACCCTGGCGAGCCCGAAGGCATCGACGCCTGCATGGCGCTGTTGCGCGACCTGTGCCTCGATCCGGCACGGCGCGCGGCACTCGGGCGCACCGTGCTGGTCTACATCCCCGTCTACAACGTCGACGGGGCGCTGAACCGGCAGGACACCAGCCGTGTCAACCAGAACGGGCCGGAGGCCTTCGGCTTCCGCGGCAATGCGCGCCACCTCGACCTGAACCGCGATTTCATCAAGGCCGACAGCCTGAACACCCGCAGCTTCGCGCAGGTGTTCACCCGCTGGGACCCGGACGTGATGGTCGACACCCACACCTCGAACGGTGCCGACTACCAGCACGTGGTGACGCTGATCGCGACCCAGCCCGACAAGCTCGGCGGCCGCACCGGCGCGCACCTGCGCGAGGCGATGCTGCCCGCGCTGTACGCCGGCATGGCGCAGCGCGGCTTCCCGATGTGCCCGTACGTGAACACGCTGAAGGAGATCCCGGACGACGGCATTGCCGACTTCCTCGACTCGCCGCGCTTCTCCACCGGCTACGCGGCGCTGCACCACACGATCGGCTTCATGCCCGAGACGCACATGCTGAAGCCGTTCGAGGCGCGCTACCACGGCACGCGCGCGCTGGTGGAAGCGGCGCTTGCGCACACCGTGGCGCACGGTGACGCGATCCGCGCCGCGCGTGCGGCCGATCGCGCGGCGATCGCGGGTGGCGCGCCGGTCGCGCTCGACTGGCAGCTCGACCTGCAGCGCAGCCGGCCCGTGCGCTTCGGCGGCTTCACCGCGGTGCATGAACCGAGCCGCCTCGGCAGCTACCAGCGCTTGCGCTACGACCGGAAGGCGCCGTGGGAGAAGGACATCGCGTACTTCGACCGCTGGCAGCCCACCGCCAGCGTGCGGCCGCCGCGTGCCTACCTGCTGCCGCAGGCCTGGCACGACGTGGTGCTGCGCCTGCAGGCGCACGGGGTGAGCCTGCAGCGCGTGGCGCGCGCCGACCGCGTGCGGGCCGAGGCCTGCCGCATCGTGCACTTCGAGAAACGGCGGGCGCCGTTCGAAGGCCGGCACCTGCACGATGAGCTGGAGGTCGAGACCGAGGCCCGCCTCTTCGACGTGGCCGAAGGCGACTGGCTGGTGCCGCTCGGCGGGCCGCACGACCGCTTCATCGTCGAGGTGCTGGAGCCGCTGGGCATCGACAGCCTGTTCCGCTGGGCGTTCTTCGACAGCGTGCTCGACAGGAAGGAGGCCTTCAGCGACTACGTGTTCGAGGACGAGGCCGAGCGGCTGCTGGCCGAAGAGCCTGGCCTGCGCGATCGCTTCGAGGCATGGAAGGCGGCCCACCCCGGCTTGCTCGGCGATCGCGATGCGGTGCTCGGCTTCATCTTCCTCGCCGCGCAGCGCTATGCGGAGCCCGAGTGGCGGCTGTATCCGGTGCTGCGCCTGCTCGAGCTGCCGCAAGCCTGAGCTGCCGCGCGCTCGATCAGGGGAGCGGCGTCAGCACGAACGCGTGCTGCTGGCCGCCGATGGTGCCGGTGCCGGCGATCTGCCCCGCATCGTTCAGGTACAGCTTGTCGGCGTTGATGTTCGACAGCCCCGGCACCGCGGTGTTCAGGTTGACCATCACGCCGCCGGCGTAGAAAAACGGCTGCTTCGCGCCGCTGGCGATCGTCGAGTTGCCGACGACCTGGCCCTGCGCATTGACGCCGGTCGCGATGCTGGTGGTGCCGCCCAGCGTGCCCAGGTCTGCCATCGTCGTGCCGTCGTGCAGGAAGGCATGCGTCTGGTTGGCGGCCGTGCGTGCCGAGCCGACGACGTGGCCGTGCCGGTTGATCGCCTTGCCGAGGCTGCTGCTGCCGCCCAGCGTGCCCAGGTCAACCATGCCCTGCGCGCCAAGAAGGAACGCATGGCCGATCCCGGCCGCGGTGGCGCTGCTGCCGGTGACCTGGCCGCTGTCGTTCACCGCGAAGGCATTGCAGAACGTGCCGCCCAGCGTGCCCGGATCGACCAGGCCGCCGCCGCTCGACAGGAAGCAGCGCGACTTGCCCGCGGCGTCGTACGCGGAGCCGACGACCAGCCCGGCGTTGTTGATCGCATACGCCTGGCTGTAGTCGCCGCCGTAGGTGCCCAGGTCCGCCATGCCGGCGGCGGTGGCGAGGAAGGCGTGGTCCTTGCCGTCGGCGCGGCGCGAGTAGCCGGCGAACTGGCCGCTGTCGTTGATCCCGACGACGATCGCGAAGCTGCCGCCCAGCGTGCCCACGTCGGCCACGCCGGCGGGCGACAGCAGCGCGGCATCGGTCGCCGTGCCGTCGGCGCTGAGCACGCTGCCCGCCGCCACGCCGCTGGCATTGACGGCGAGGGCGCGGCCGAGCCCCGGGCTCAGCACGGTCGCGATGCCGGCCGTCCAGATCACCGCGCGGGGCGAACCGTCGGCCGCTTCGGCATAGCCGACGACCTGGCCCGCGTTGTTGATGCCGTCCGCGACGCTGGCGGCGCCGCCCACCGTGCCCAGGTCGGTCAGCGTCCAGCCCGCGGCGCATGCCGACGTGGCGGTCAGCAGCGACACCAGGCCCCCCGCCGCAACCTGCAGCAGCTTCGTCGTCTTCATCGAACCTCTCCCGTGGAACGCCCCGATGGCGCGGCGCCATTCTCGGCCGCGCCCGGCGGAAAGGCACTGCGCGTCAGTGGGATTGCCTTCCCGCCCAGGGTGCTGTCAGCCACGCGAGCCAGCGGGGTCGCCAGGCCAGCGCCTGCGCCACCAGCAGGGCGGATGCCGCCAGCGACATCACCCACACCAGCACTGCCATCGTCACGTGATCGGCGAGCAGGCAGGCCCCGAACGACACCGCCAACGCGGCGCCGCCCAGCACGCGCAGGCCGATCGCGGTGCGCCGGTCCGGCCCGGCCGCGCTGGCGCGCACCTGCTGCCAGTGCACCTCCATCGCCAGCGCCAGCCACGCGATGCCGCCGGCGCTGCACAGCAGTGCGAGGGTCAACAGCAGGCCCTTAGGCATTCGCGGTCTCCGCGTCGTCCGGGGCCGCTGCGCCGGTCTCGGCGAC
>NZ_JBFUFP010000175.1:0-7613 GCF_056403375.1 Rhizobacter sp. P2_H2 | reverse complement strand
GGACCTGCAGGCGGTCTACACGAACGAGTTCGTGAAGAAGGCCAACGCGAAGTACCCGAAAGCATGACCGAGGCCTCCGCACTGCAGTTCGACGGCGTCAGCTGCACCTTCATCTCGCGCGACGACCCGGGCCAGCGCTACACCGCGGTGCGCGATGTCTCGCTGACCGTCGGCGCCGGCGAGTTCGTCTCGGTGGTCGGGCCGACCGGCTGCGGCAAGAGCACGCTGCTGAACATGGCCGCCGGGCTGCTGACGCCGAGCAGCGGCACGGTGCATGTCTTCGGGCGCCCGCTGGCGGGATTGAACGCGCGGGYCGGCTACCTGTTCCAGGCCGAGAGCCTGATGCCGTGGCGCACCGCGCTGCGCAACGTGATGGCCGGGCTGGAGTTCCGCGGCGTCGCCGATGCGAAGGCGCAGGCCGGCGAGTGGCTGCGCCGCGTCGGCCTGGGCGGCTTCGGCGACCGCTACCCGCACCAGCTGTCGGGCGGCAYGCGCAAGCGGGTGAGCCTCGCGCAGACGCTTGCGCTCGACCCGGACATCATCCTGATGGACGAGCCGTTCTCGGCGCTMGACATCCAGACCCGGCAGCTGATGGAGAACGAGGTGCTGGCACTGTGGGCCGCCAAGAAGAAGGCGGTGCTGTTCATCACGCACGACCTCGATGAAGCGATCGCGATGAGCGACCGCGTCGTCTGCCTGAGCGCCGGGCCGGGCTCGCACCCGATCGGCGAGTTCCGCATCGACCTCGAGCGGCCGCGCGACGTGGCCGAGGTGCGCACCGCGCCCCGCTTCGTCGAGCTGCACCAGGCGATCTGGTCGGTGCTGCGCGACGAGGTGGTCAAGGGTTATCAGCAGCAACTCGCAGCCTGACGCCATGTGGAAGTACATCAAGCCCCGCCCGGGCAACCTGCGCCTGTGGCAGCTCGGCCTGCTGGTCGCGATCTTCGTGCTGTGGCACGTGCTGACCGCACCCGGCCTGGTCCGCCCGTTCCTGTTCGAGAACGACCGGCAGGCGGCGTTCTTCTTCGGCGAGCCGCTGAAGATCTTCGCGCGCGTGTGGGCCTGGTTCGTGACGGGCGCCGACATCTACCACCACCTGTGGATCACGCTGCAGGAGACGGTGCTCGCGTTCGGCTTCGGCACCGCGATGGGCCTCGGGTGCGGGCTGTGGCTCGCGCTCAGCCCGATGGCGGCGGCGATCTGCGAGCCCTACATCAAGGCGCTGAACTCGATGCCGCGCGTGATCCTCGCGCCGATCTTCGCGGTGTGGTTCGGCCTGGGCGTCGCGAGCAAGGTCGCGCTGGGCATCACGCTGGTGTTCTTCATCGTCTTCTTCAACGTCTACCAGGGCGTCAAGGAGGTGAGCCCGGTGGTGCTCGCGAACGCGCGCATGCTGGGCGCGAGCCGACGCCAGCTGCTGCGCCACGTGTACCTGCCGAGCGCCACCAGCTGGGTGTTCAGCTCGCTGCACACGAGCGTGGGGCTGGCCTTCGTCGGTGCGGTGGTCGGCGAGTACCTCGGCTCGGCCGAGGGCGTCGGCTACCTGATCCTGCAGGCCGAGGGCTCGTTCGACATCAACACCGTGATGGCCGGCATCCTGGTGCTGACGGCCTTCGCGCTGCTGCTGGACGCGGCCGTCGGCTGGGGTGAGCGGCGGCTGATGAAATGGCAGCCGAAGACCGGCGAGACCGAGAAGCTCTGAAGTCGCCGAGAATCGCGGCTTCGCCGCCATCGGCGGCCCACCCTCCGTTCAATCCCATGTCGACTTCTCGCCTGATCCCGTTGTTCGCGATGGTTGCCCTGACCGCCTGCGGCGGTGGCGGCAGCAGCAGTCCCTCGTACCCGGCGGCGCCCACCTTCCCGCCCGCGCCGGTCTCGATCCCGGCCACGCCCACGACCAGCTGCAGCGATGCCGGCAAGGCCGCTGCTGCGGCCAGCACCGCGACGAACACCGTCTGCATGCTCACCACGCACGGCGAGATCGTGATGGAGCTGTACGCCGACAAGGCGCCGATCACGGTCGCGAATTTCCTGCAGTACGTCGCCGCGAAGCGCTACGACAACACGCTGCTGCACCGCGTCGTCGCGGGCTTCGTCGTGCAGGGCGGTGGCTACGGCGGCGACTGGACCCACATCCCGACCTACGCCCCGATCGCGCTGGAGAGCGACAAGGGCCTGAGCAACGTGAAGGGCACGGTCGCGATGGCGCGCCAGAGCAGCACCAACACGGCCACGGCGACCAGCGAGTTCTTCTTCAACGTGGTCGACAACCACGCCTGCCTGGACATCCGGCCGACGGGCGCGAACTGCGACCAGAACGGCTACGCGGTGTTCGGCAAGGTCATCGCCGGGTTCGACACCCTCGACAAGATCACCGCGCTGAAGGTCGACTACTTCGCGGTGCCGACGGTGCCGACGGCGACGTTCTGGGTCCAGCAGCTCAAGTAAAGGATCGCCCGGCGATGGGCCGGGCGTCGCGGGTCAGCGCGCAGGCTTCAACGATTTCGCGAGGAAGACTTCGAGCTTGCGGTAGAAGTCGGTCTGGTTCGTTGGCGTGCAGAAGCAGTGGCCTTCGTCGAAGTAATCGACCATCTCGATGTCCACGCCCGCATCCTGTGCAGCCGAGACGAACTTGCGCGCATGCTCGATCGGCACGCGGCGGTCCAGGCTGCCGTGCGCGAGCAGGATCGGGATCTTGATTTCGCCGGCGCGCTTCAGCGGCGATGTGGCCGCGAACTGGGCGGCGTCCTTCACCGGATCGCCGACCAGGACGGGCATGCCGTACTTCTTGTAGTCATCGAACATGTCGCTCCAGTCGAGGTTGCGCATCAGGTCGATGTCGGTGACGCCTGCGTAGCTGGCGGCGCACTTGTAGACGCCGGGGCTGGCAATGGCACCCATCAGCGCGGCGTAGCCGCCATAGCTGCCACCGTAGATGCACACTCGCGCGGGGTCGACCAACTTCTGCTCGGCGGCCCACTTGACCGAGTCGGCGAGGTCGTCCTGCATCGCAAGCCCCCATTGCTTCCATCCGGCGCGGAACAGGTTGCCACCGTAACCTTCGCTGCCACGGAATTCCGGTTGGATCACACGGTAGCCGCGTGACGCGAGGAACTGAGCCTCTGCCTGCCAGCTGATGTCAGCCCCGCGGATCCAAGGGCCGCCGTGGACCAGCATCACGGCAGGCAGCGGCTCGGTGGCGGAGGCGCCTTTCGGGCTCGTGATATAGACCGGGATGGCGAGGCCGTCGCGCATCTTCACGCGGTGAAAGCTGCGGGTGCCCTGGGTCGATTCGTCGATCCAGGGGCGCTGCGAGGCGATCTTTTCCAGCGAGTTCTTCTTCTTGTCGAACAGGAAGTACTCGCCTGGCTGGCGGTCGGATGTGGAGCGGACGACGTAGAAGCGGGTCGACTCGCACTCGCCGCAGATGATGCGGTTGCTGCGGCCGGCGGGCAGCGCGGCATCGAGGGCCTGCTGCAGGCGTTGCATCACCGGATCGAACCAGACGCTGATCGGGCGGTCGGCCCTGAAATGAACGCCCAGGACTTGACCGGTTCGGGGATCATCCTCGAAGCCGCCATCCACGTCGAAGCCCTTGACGCTCATCACCGGCTCCGGATCCAGGCGACGCGCGGCGAAGTCGAAGCGGTACATGCCGCGGGTGTCGGTATTCATACCCGCCGAGACCAGCAACTGGCCTGCGCCATCGATGATCTCCGGGTCGAATGATGCACCGTGGCTGTCGTACGAATCGAACTCAGCCACCTGTTCCCACCGGTCCGTCTTCGGATTGCGCCAGTGAACGCTCGTCTTGCCATCTCTCTGTGCCGTCACGACACGGGGCTGGCCCTGCCGATCGAGTGTCCAATCCCGCACACCGTCGGGCGCGCCCTGGCTCAGGTTGGTCAGCTTCATCGTCACCGTGTCCATCCGCGCCAACTGGATGTTGGCCAGCACACCGGCCTTGCCCCAGACATAGTGTTTGAGGAAGACATCATTGCTGCCGTCGCGGGCCGGCGAGTGCAGGTACCAGTCCCACGGGAGAGTGCGCGACTTGACGAGTGCATGGTCCTGCGTCGTGTCGCGGGCCGAGACCAACTGGTTGTATCCGCTGCCGTCGTGGTTGACGGCAAACACACCGTAGCCTCCTTGCCGGACCTCCGCACCGGGGTCGGCGGCCCCGTACACCAGCCGGTCGTCGGTGACCCAGTCCGCGCTCTTGACGTCGGCATCGGTGTAGTCCGCCACCACGCGGATCTGCCCGACCGGATCGAGGTCCATCACGCCGAGCCGCCAGCGCCCGGTCGGGCCGGTCAGGATCAGCGCCAGTCGCCGCCCGGACGGCGAGATCCGCACGCTTTGAATGTCCGGCCACTTGGTGAACTGCTCGATCGGCAGCAGTCCGCCCGCAGGCGCCTTCGCCGGTTCAGCCGCCTGCAGTGCCGTGCCGACGCACAGGCCGCACAGCGCCACGCCCAGGGCGCGCGCGCCCTTCCTCCATATTGCACGCATGCGTGCCCTCCCGATGGTGTCGTGATGCGGCTGTCATCGCCGCGAAGCGGGCGATGTTACGACCACTTACCCCGGGAGCGCAGCGTTCATTTGGCGGTCGGCATCACGAATTCGGCGCCGCGCGCGATGCTCGACGGCCAGCGCTGCATCACGCTCTTCTGCTTTGTGTAGAAGCGCACGCCCTCCTCGCCATAGGCGTGCATGTCGCCGAACAGGCTTTTCTTCCAGCCGCCGAAGCCGTGCCAGGCCATCGGCACCGGGATCGGCACGTTGATGCCGACCATGCCGACCTGCACGCGCCGTGCGAACTCGCGTGCGACGTTGCCGTCGCTCGTGAAGCAGGCGACGCCGTTGCCGAACTCGTGCGCGTTGACGAGCGCGAGCGCCGCCGCGAAATCCGGCACCCGCACGACGGCCAGCACCGGCCCGAAGATCTCCTCGCGGTAGATGCGCATCTGCGGCGTCACGTGGTCGAACAGCGTGCCGCCGATCCAGAAGCCGCCGTCGTGCCCGGGCACGCGCAAGCCGCGACCGTCGACCACCAGCTGCGCGCCTTCCTGCACGCCGATGTCGATGTAGCCGCTGATGCGCTCGAGCGCCTGCGCGGTGACGATCGGGCCCATCTCGGCATCGAGCTCCATGCCGTTCTTCACCTTCAGCGTCTTCGCGCGCGCCGCCACCGCATCGACCAGCCGGTCGGCGATGTCGCCCACCACCACCGCGACGCTGATCGCCATGCAGCGCTCGCCGGCCGAACCGTAGCCGGCGCCGATCAGCGCGTCGACCGCCTGGTCGAGGTCGGCGTCGGGCATCACCACCATGTGGTTCTTCGCGCCGCCCAGCGCCTGCACCCGCTTGCCGTGGTGCGCGCCGGTCTCGTAGATGTACTGCGCGATCGGCGTCGAGCCGACGAAGCTGAGCGCCTTCACGTCGGGGTGCGTCAGCAGCGCGTCCACCACGACCTTGTCGCCCTGCACGACGTTGAACACGCCGTCGGGCAGCCCGGCCTGCTTCAGCAGCTCGGCCATGAACAGCGAGGGCGACGGGTCGCGCTCGCTCGGCTTCAGGATGAAGCTGTTGCCCGCGGCCAGCGCCACCGGGAACATCCAGCAGGGCACCATGCACGGGAAGTTGAACGGCGTGATGCCGGCCACCACGCCCAGCGGCTGGCGCAGTGTCCAGTTGTCGATGCCTGTCGAGACCTGGTCGGTGAAGTCGCCCTTCAGCAGCTGCGGGATGCCGCAGGCGAACTCGATGATGTCGATGCCGCGCGAGACCTCGCCCTGCGCATCGGTGAACACCTTGCCGTGCTCGGCGGTGATCATCGCGGCCAGCGTGTCGCGCTGCTGGTTCATCAGCTCGAGGAACTTGAACATCACGCGCGCGCGGCGGATCGGCGGCGTCTGCGCCCAGCCGTCGAACGCGGCTTGCGCGGCGGCCACCGCGGCGTTCACGTCGTCCGCGCTGCCCAGCACCACCTGCCGCGCGACCGCGCCGGTCGCCGGGTTCCAGACCGGCTGGCGGCGCCCGCTGCGGCTCGCGACCGGCGCGCCCTGGATGAAGTGGCCGACCTCGGCGGTGGCGGTGAACGGATCGTGGGCGCCCATGGCGTGGTCTCCTGGAGCTGTGGGGGTACCGATCCAGTCTAGGAGCCGGTTCGCCGCTTGCCAATGCGATCACGGTGACTTCATTGTTCGATAATCTGAACAATGACGACCGTGGACCAACGCATCGACCTGCTCTGGCCGCAGGTGCACACGCTGACGCTGCTGGGGCAGCTGGCGAGCTTCACGCAGGTGGCGCAGCGGCTCGGGCTGTCGAAGGCGGCGGTCAGCCAGCGCATCACYGAGCTGGAGCGCGCGGTCGGCCAGCCGCTGGTGCAGCGCACGACGCGCTCGGTGCGGCTGACCGATGCGGGGCGGCGGCTGGTCGAGCAGACCGGCGAGGCCTTCGAGCTGATCGCGCGCAGCGTGGTCGAGGCGCGCGACCAGGCGGCGCAGCCGCGCGGGCTGGTGCGCATCACCGCGCCGGTGGCGCTCGGGCGGCAGCATGTGGCACCGCACCTCGAGGCCTTCGTGCGTGCGCATCCCGACATCCGTGTCGAGCTCGACCTGTCGGACCGGCTCGTCACGCTGGCCCATGAGGGCTTCGACCTGGCGGTGCGCCACACCAGCGCGCCGCCGGAGAACCACGTGGCCTGGAAGCTCTGCGCGTCGCGCGCGCTGCTGGTGGCGACGCGCGCGTACCTGAAACGGCAGGGCACGCCGAAGACGCCGGCCGACCTGGCCGGCCATGCCTGCCTGACCTACCTGCGGCCGGGTCCGGCGGTGTGGCAGTTCGAGCGCGACGCGCTGGGCGATGAGCCCGAGCCGCAGCGGTTGAGCGTCGTCGCGCAGGGGCCGCTGCGGGCCGGCAACAGCGAGGTGCTGCGCGACGCGGCGCTGGCCGGCCTCGGCATCGCGCTGGTGCCGGATTTCAGCGCGGCGGCGGCGCTGCGGGCCGGCAAGCTGCGCGAGGTGCTGCCGCAATGGCGGCCGGTCGGCTTCTTCGGCGATGCGGTCTACGCGATGCGGCCGTGGAGCCCGAGCACGCCGAAGGCGGTGCAGGCGCTGGTCGCGCACCTGCGCGCGGCACTGGCCGGCGGCTTCGGCGAAGCCTCGCTACAGTCGCCATCTGCATCACCGGAGGGAAACCATGCTGCGCCCTGACATCACCATCGAAGGATTCCACGAACGCCAGGCGGGCTTCGCACCCGACCGCTTCGGCGTGCAGATCACTGCCATCGCCGAGGGCCACCTCGATTCGCAGATGCAGGTACAGCCGTGGATGCTGGCGCCGAACGGCTTCCTGCACGCGGCCAGCGTGATCATGCTGGCCGACACCAGCGCCGGCTACGCGACCATCGCGCACCTGCCCGAGGGATCGAAGAACTTCACGACGATCGAGCTGAAGAGCAACTTCTTCAGCACCGCGAAGGAAGGCCTGATCCGCTGCGAGGCCCGCGCCGACCACCTCGGCCGCTCGACGCAGGTCTGGTCCGCCACCGTCTTCAGCCCGCAAGGCAAGAAGATGGCGCTGTTCCGCTGCACCCAGATCATCCT
>NZ_JBFUFP010000174.1:0-7640 GCF_056403375.1 Rhizobacter sp. P2_H2 | reverse complement strand
ACCAGTTCTACCAGGGCCGCTATTTCTCGTCGATCACCGGGCTGATGGTGTCGCAGCATTTCGGCCGCGTCTCGCACCATGCCGATGAAGCCGAGATCCTGCGCGGTGGCCTGCTGCTGTCGTACGGCCTGCACCGCGAGGCCGGCGAGATCTTCGCGCAGCTGATCGAGAAGGGCGCGACGCCGGCGGTGCGCGACCGCGCCTGGTTCTACCTCGCGAAGATCCGCTACCAGCGCGGCTTCCTGCCCGAGGCCGAAGAGGCGCTGGGCCGCATCGAGAAGAACCTGCCGCCCGAGCTCGAGGAAGAGCGCGGGCTGCTGAGTGCCAACGTGCTGATGGCGCGCAACGATTTCGCCGGCGCCGCGGCGCAGCTGGAGGCGATGGCCAAGCTGCCCGATCCGGGCAAGATGCCCGGCGGCACCAACGCGACGCGCTATGCGCGCTTCAACCTGGGTGTCGCGCTGATCCGCACCGGTGACGCGGAGCGCGGCAACCAGCTGCTCGAGACCCTCGGCACGGCGCCCGCGCCCGACGAGGAAACGCGCAGCCTGCGCGACAAGGCCAACGTCGCGCTCGGCTTCGCCGCGCTGCAGGAAAACAAGCCCGAGGCCGCGCTGATCCACCTGGAGCGCGTGCGCCTGAACGGCATGCAGGCCAACAAGGCGCTGCTCGGCTTCGGCTGGGCCCAGGCCGCGCTGAAGCAGCCCAAGCGGGCGCTGGTGCCGTGGCAGGAGCTGGCGCTGCGCGACCCGGGCGATTCGGCCGTGCTCGAGGCGATGATCGCGGTGCCGTATGCCTATGCCGAGGCCGGTGCGAGCGGCCAGTCGCTCGACCGCTACAACGAGGCCATCGCGTCGTTCGAGCGCGAGAACGCCAACCTCGACCAGTCGATCACCGCAATCCGCGCCGGCAAGCTGCTCGACGGCCTGCTCGAGCGCAATCCCGGCGAAGAGATGGGCTGGTTCTGGAACATCGGCGAGCTGCCCGAGATGCCGCACGCCAACCACCTGGCGCCGCTGCTCGCGCAGCACTCGTTCCAGGAAGCCTTCAAGAACTGGCGCGACCTGCAGTTCCTGCGCAGCAACCTGCTGCAGTGGCAGGACAACCTCAGTGTGTTCAGCGACATGCTCGCCAACCGCCGCCAGGCCTATGCCGAGCGGCTGCCGAAGGTGCGCGCGAAGGCGGCCGACGGCGGGCTGGATGTGTTGCAGAAGCGGCTCGACGCGATCACCGCCGAACTCGCCCGCATCGAGACTGAGGAAGACCCCGCAGCGCTGGCCGATGAACAGCAGGTGGCGCTGCAGGCGCGCGTCGAGCACATCCGCGCGACGCTCGAGAAGGCCGGCGACATGCCCGAAGCGGTGGCGGCGCGCGAGCGCTTCCGCCTCGCGTCCGGCGCGCTGACCTGGCGCCTCGCGCAGGAGTACCCGCAGCACCTGTGGGACGCCAAGAAGAGCGCGCGCACCACCACCGAGGCGTTGGCCGACACGCGCCGCGTCGATGCGGCGCTTGCGCAGGCGCAGCAGGACGAGCCGGCCAAGTTCGATGCCTTCGCCGCGCGCATCGCCGAGCTCGGCAAGGCCATCGAGGCGCTGCTGCCGCGCGTGGCCGCGCTGAGCACCGAGCAGCAGCAGTTCGTGCAGGAGCTGGCGGTGAGCGAGCTCGTGCAGCAGAAGGACCGGCTGGTCGAATACACCACGCAGGCCCGCTTCGCCGTCGCACAGCTGTACGACCGCGCCGCGAGCCAGGCCAACAAGCAACTGGAACCCGCCAATGCGCCGCCCAAGCCATAGTCTGGCGCTGCTGATGCTGCTCGGGCTTGCCGCCTGTGCCGGCAAGAAGACGCTGCCCGGCGATGACCAGCCGACCCTGAAGTCGATGTCCGGCCGCGAGATCACCGTCGCGGAAGACAACGGCGTGAAGGCCGACGAGAACCAGGCCATCGCCGCCTACACCGAGTTCCTGAAGGCCGCGCCGAAGGCCACGCAGCGCGCCGAGGCGATGCGCCGCCTGGGCGACCTGGAGATGGACGGTGCCGACAACCGCCTGGCCGCCGGCCAGCAGACGCCGAACGGCACGCCCGACTACAAGGCCGCGACCGCGCGCTACCAGGAGTTCCTGAAGACCTACCCGCAGGACGAGACCAACGACCGCGTGCTGTACCAGCTGGCGCGTGCGCAGGAGCAGGGCGGCGAGCTCGAGCTCGCGCTGAAGACGCTCGACGACCTGGTCGCGAAGTACCCGAAGACGATCTACCGCGACGAGGCGCAGTTCCGTCGCGGCGAGCTGCTGTTCTCGACGCGCGACTACGCGAAGGCCGAGCAGGCCTACGGCACCGTGCTGCAGGGCGATTCGTCGAACCCGTTCCGCGATCGCGCGCTGTACATGCAGGGCTGGTCGCTGTTCAAGCTGGGCCGGCTCGACGATGCGCTGCACCCGTTCTTCGGCGTGCTCGACCTGAAGCTCGGCGGCCGCAAGGACGACGGCGAGCTGGAGACGCTGCCCGGCCTGACGCGCGGCGACCGCGAGCTGGTGGAGGACACCTTCCGCGTGGCGAGCCTGAGCCTGGAGAACCTGCAGGGCGCCGAGAGCATCCCCGCCTACATGACGACGCCGGAGCGCCGCGCCTACGAGTGGCGCGTCTACCAGCAGCTGGGCGAGCTGTACCTGCGGCAGGACCGGCCGAAGGACGCCGCCGACACCTTCAGCGCGTTCGCGCGCCGCGACCCGCTGCACGGCCAGTCGCCGCTGATGCAGGCTCGCGTGATCGCGATCTACCAGCAGAACGGCTTCGGCGCGATGGCGCTCGACGCGAAGAAGGAGTACGTGGAGCGCTACGGCGTCGACAGCGAGTTCAGCCGGCAGAACTCGGCCGCCTGGCAGGAGAACGCGCAGCCGCTGGTCAAGACGAATCTTGCCGAGCTGGCCCAGCACTATCACTCGCAGGCTCAGAAGAGCAAATCGACCGCCGACTATCAAGAGGCGGTGAAGTGGTACCGCAGCTACCTCACGTCGTTCCCGAAGGACCCGGAGGCGGCGCAGAACAACTTCCTGCTGGCCGAATTGCTGTACGAGGACGGGCGCTTCAAGGAAGCCGCGCCCGAGTACGAGAAGACCGCCTATGGCTACCCGCTGCACGCGAAGAGCGCCGATGCGGGCTATGCCGCGCTGCTGAGCTATGCCGCGCAGGAGAAGAAGGCGACGCCGGCCGAGCTGCCGGCGCTGCAGAAGGAGAGCGTCGAGAGCGCGCTGCGCTTCGCGAACGCGAACCCGGGCGACAAGCGCAGCGGCCCGGTGCTGACCAACGCGGCGGAGAAGCTGTTCGCGCTGGGCGACCAGGCGCGTGCGGCGACGGTGGCCCGGCAGGTGCTGGCGCTGCAACCGCCGGCCGAGCCGGCGAACCGGCGCGTGGCCTGGACCGTGATCGCGCACAGCTCGTTCGAGCGCGGCGAGTTCGATCAATCCGAGCAGGCGTACGGCGAGGTGCTGGCGCTCGCGCCGGCGAACGATCCGGCGCGCAAGGACCTGGTCGAACGCCAGGCGGCATCGATCTACAAGCAGGGCGAGCAGGCGCGCAGCAAGGGCCAGCTGGTCGAGGCGGTGAAGCACTTCACGCGCGTGGCCACGGTGGCGCCGCAGTCGAGCGTGGCGGCACCGGCGCAGTACGATGCGGCGGCCGCGATGATCGGCCTGAAGGACTGGGACGGCGCGAGCCGCACGCTGGAAGATTTCCGCAAGCGCTACCCGAACCATCCGCTGCAGGCCGACGTGGGCAACAAGCTCGCGCTGGCCTACACCGAGCGGGGCCAGTGGGCGCTGGCGGCCGGCGAGTACGAGCGTTTCGCCGCCACCAACAAGGATCCGGCGCTGGCGCGCGATGCACTGTGGCAATCGGCCGAGATGTACGAGAAGGCCGGATCGCGTGCGAACGCCGGCAAGGCCTACGAGCGCTACCTGAAGCAGGGTGGCATGTCGTTCGAGGCTTCGGTCGAGGCGCGGTACCGCCTGGCGAAGATCGCGAAKGACGACGGCAACGCGGCCCGCGAGTTCACCTGGATGAAGGAGATCTACCAGGTCGACCAGGCCGGTGGCGCGGCGCGCACGAACCGCACGCGCTACCTGGGCGCGACTGCGGCGCTCGCGATGGCGGCGCCGGTGGCCGACAGCTACCGCAAGGTGCAGCTGGTCGAGCCGCTGGCTGCGGCGCTGAAGAACAAGAAGGCGCGGCTGGAGGAATCGCTGAAGGCCTACACGGTGGCTGCCGACTACGGCGTGGCCGACGTGACGACCGCGGCGACCTACCAGATCGCGGCGCTCTACCAGGACTTCGGCAAGGCGCTCGTCAACTCGCAGCGCCCGAAGAAGCTGTCGAAGCTCGAACTGGAGCAGTACAACGTGATGCTGGAAGAGCAGGCCTACCCGTTCGAGGAGAAGGCCACCGAGCTGCATGAGCTGAATGCGCGGCGCACCACCAATGGCATCTACGACCAGTGGGTGAAGAGCAGCTTCAAGGCGCTGGGCGAGATCAGGCCGTTGCGCTATGGCAAGAGCGAACGCAGCGAAGGAGTCGTCGATGCGATTCGCTGAGCGCCACCTGACCCTCGTGATGTTGCTGGCCCTCGCCGGCTGCTCGACGATCCAGCAGCCGCTGCAGGCCCTGCGCGATGCCGTGATGCCGGCCAAGGCGGCCTCGGCACCGGCCGCATCGGCCTCGGCACCCGCCACCGTCGCGTCCGCTGCCGCCCCGGTCATCGCCCGCCCCGAGCCCGAAGCCCCGGTCGCCCCCGCGCTGCAACGCAGCTACGACGACGCCCGCCGCGCGCTGCGTGCCGGCCGCATGGAAGAAGCCGAGCGCGGCTTCAAGGCCATCGCGCAGGCCAACCCGGAGCTCGGCGGCCCACATGCCAACCTCGGCGTGATCTACCGCCAGGCCGGCAAGCTGCCCGAATCGGCCGGCGAGCTGGAGCAGGCCGTGCGCCTGAACCCGAAGCAGCCGCTGTACTTCAACCAGCTCGGCATCACCTACCGCCAGCAAGGCCAGTTCCCGAAGGCCAAGGACGCCTACGAGCGCGCCATCGCGCTCGATGCCGGCTATGCAGCGCCGCTGCTGAACCTCGGCATCCTGTACGACCTGTATCTGTGGGATGTTGCACAGGCCGCAGACATGTATGGCCGGTATCTTGCGTTGACTCCGGGTGGCGATGCCACGGTGACCAAATGGGTCGCAGATCTGAAGAATCGTAAGCAGCCTGCCGCGGCGCCCGCGCCGGCCGCGGCTGCGAACCGGAAGGAAAAACCATGAAGTCCCGAGACCCCTTGCGCGCGCCATTGACGGTGGCCGCGGTGTTCGCGATGCTGATCGCCGCGGGCCTCGCGCCGGCCTGGGCGCAGGACCGCGCCGACATCAAGGGCTCGCAGATCATCGGCAACCGCGAGCTGCCGAAGGTGCTGTACATCGTGCCGTGGAAGAAGCCGCTCGCCGGCGACCAGAGCGGCCGCCCCGCCGTCAGCGTGCTCGACGAGGCGCTCGCGCCGGTCGACCGCGACGTGTTCCGCCGCCAGGTCCAGTACGACACGCTGACGCAGCCGGTGGCTGGCGCCACACCCACCGCAGCCGCCAAGTAGTCACGCTTGCGGGCCTGCCGTTTTTTGTCGAATCACAGAGAAGTTTCCATCGGAGATCAGAGATGAATGCGTTCAACACAGCAGTGAAGTTTTTCCAGGATTGCGGCTTGTTCATCTATCCGAGCTTGTTGATCATGGCGATCGGCCTGGCGATCGGGATCGAGCGCTACATCGTGCTGAACAAGGCGCGCAGCGAGAACCGCAAGCTCTGGTCGCACGTGCTGCCGATGCTGCAGAACGGCCGCTTCAAGGAAGTCCAGAACGTCACCGCGAATTCCGATGCCGCGATCGGCAAGATCGTCAACTACGGCCTGACCCGCATGCAGAGCCCGGGCCGCCGTGAAGACTTCGACGCGGCGATGGAAGAGGGCATGATGGAAATCGTGCCGCGCCTGGAGAAGCGCACGCACTACATCGCKACCTTCGCGAACGTGATCACGCTGGTCGGCCTGCTGGGCACGATCATGGGCCTGATCAAGGGCTTCACCGCGGTGGCGCAGGTCAACCCGGCCGAGAAGGCCGAGATGCTGTCGGCCTCGATCTCGATCGCGATGAACAACACCGCGTTCGCGCTGATGGTCGCGATCCCGTTCCTGCTGCTGCACTCGTTCCTGCAGGCCAAGACCGCCGAAATCGTCGATGGCCTCGAGGCCGCCAAGATCAGCTTCCTGAACCTGGTGCAGCGCCTGAAGGCCGAGCAGAGCACCGGAGCGCGCTGAGATGGCTGCTCGTCGTCGCCTGCGAAAGGAAACGGCGCACCTGGAGATCACCGCGTTCATCAACCTGATCGTGGTGCTGGTGCCGTTCCTGCTGTCGACCGCCGTGTTCACGAGGCTGTCGGTGATCGACCTGTCGTTGCCGGCGAAGAACTCCGGCGTGGAGCAACTGAAGGTGGACAACCTTCAGCTGGAGGTGGTGCTGCGCCCGGATTCGCTGGAAGTCGGCGACCGCCTGGGCGGGCTGATCCAGCGCATCCCGAACAACGCGAAGGGGTATGACACCGCGGCCTTGTCGACGCTGATCCAGCAGATCAAGGTCAAGTTTCCGGACAAGGTGGATGCCAGCGTGCTGGCCGAGCCGAACACCTCGTACGACGCGCTCGTGCAGGTGATGGATGCGGTGCGCGTCGTCGCCACGCCCAAGGGGGCGGTGGTGGTGCACACCGAAATGTTCCCCAACATCTCGATCGGCGATGCGCCGGTCGTCAAGCGATAGGGACGGGGGCCATGGCACTGATGACACCGCTGCAGAAGCGGGCCGAGCGCCGCGCGCGCAACCAGACGGGGCTCGACATGAACCTCGTCTCGCTGATCGACGTGTTCACGATCCTGATCTTCTTCCTGCTCTCGAACGCGACCGGCGTCGAGCTGCTGCCGAGCCCGAAGGCCGTTCAGCTGCCGCAGTCGACGGCCGAGAAGGAGCCGAAGCAGAACGTGGTGCTGGTGGTGAGCGGCACCGAGATCATCGTCGAGGGCCGCAAGATCGCCAACGTGGCCGACGTGATGGGGCTGAAGGATGACCTGATCGGGCCGCTGAAGGACGAGCTCGACATCCAGGCCGGCCGCGAGATGATCCGCGAGGCCAACAAGGACAAGGGCAAGGCGCTCACGATCATGGGCGACAAGGACATCCCGTACCAGCTGCTGCGCAAGATCATGTACACCGCGGCGCGCGCGAGCTTCACCGACATGTCGTTCGCCGTGCGGCAGAAGGCGGGCGCATGAGTGCGGCGACCGTTTCGTTCAATCCCAGGGTGATGCCCTGGGCCGGCGTGCCCGAGGACGACGCGCGCTTTCGCCGCATCATCCAGCGCACTGTCGGCGTGTGCCTGCTGATCTTCCTGATCGTGCCGTGGCTGCCGGTGCGGCAACCCGACCGCACCGCACAGGCCGAGCTGCCGCCGCGGCTGGCCAAGCTGGTGCTGGAGACGCCTCCGCCCCCGCCGCCGCCGCCCAAGGTGCAGGAGAAGCCGAAGGATGCGGCCGAGGCGGCCGTGCCGCAGGCCAAGCCTGACC
>NZ_JBFUFP010000173.1:0-7642 GCF_056403375.1 Rhizobacter sp. P2_H2 | reverse complement strand
CGATGATGGGAGCGATGGCCAGCAGCGATGCGGCCGACAACTTGGCCCAGAACAGGCCCTCGGGGCTGGAGTACGACGCGATCAGCGCGGCCAGCGTGCCGGCGTGGGCCGAGGTCAGGTTCAGCGACCAGAAGGCCTCGTTCCACGCGAGCACCAGGCACAGCAGCCCGGTCGACGCGATGCCGCCCATCGTCAGCGGCAGGATCACGTGGCGGAACTCGTCCCACACGGTCGCGCCGTCGAGCCGCACCGCCTCGAGGATGTCGTTCGGCACCTCCTTGAAGGCGCTGTAGAGCATCCACACCATGATCGGCAGGTTGGACAGCGTGAACACGATGATCAGCGCCGTCAGCGAATCGAGCATGCCGGTGGTCTGCGCCATCACGTACACCGGCACCAGCGCGCCGACCGCCGGCATCATCTTGGTCGACAGCATCCACATCAGGATGTCGCGCGTGCGCTTCGTGCGGAAGAAGGCCATCGAATAGGCGGCCGGCGCGGCGATCATCAGGCCGAGGATCGTCGACACCAGGCTGGTGATCAGCGAGTTCTTCGCGTACAGCAGGTAGTCGCTGCGCTCCTGCACCTCGGCGAAACTCGACAGCGTGGGCGTGAAGATCAGTTGCGGCGGCACCGCGATCGCCTGCATCTCGGTCTTGAAGGCGGTGAGGCCGAGCCACAGCAGCGGGAAGAACAGCAGCAGCGCGATCGCCCACGCGAAGAAGGTGCGGACGTACGGGAAACCGTTCGGGTAGGTGGTGCTCATGGCGTCAGTCCAGGCGTCAGTCGAGGTTTTTGCCAACCATGCGGATCAGGAACACCGCGGCGATGTTGGCCAGCACCACCGCGAACAGCGCGCCGGCCGAGGCCACGCCGACATCGAAGTTCATCAGCGCCTGCTTGAAGATCAGGAACGCGAGGTTGGTGCTCTCGTTGCCGGGGCCGCCGCCGGTGGTGGTGAAGATCTCGGCGAACACGCTCATCAGGAAGATCATCTCGATCATCACGACGACCGCGATCGAGCGGCCCAGGTGCGGCAGCGTCAGGTACCAGAACTGGTGCAGCGCGTTGGCGCCGTCCATGCGGGCCGCCTCCATCTGCTCGCGGTCGAGCGACTGCAGCGAGGTGATGAAGATCAGGCAGGCGAACGGCAGCCACTGCCACGACAGCATCAGGATCACCGAGGCGAGCGGCAGGTCGGTCATCCAGTCGATCGGCGTCGCGCCGAAGAAGTGCCACACGTGCGCGAGCACCCCGTAGATCGGGTTCATCATCATGTGCTTCCACAGCAGCGCATTGACCGTGGGCATCACGAAGAACGGCGAGATCAGCAGCACGCGCACGATGCCCTGGCCGGGGAAGGGCTCGTTGACGAGCAGGGCCAGGCCCACGCCCAGCACGACGGTGATCACGATCACCGCGCCGAGCAGTTCCAGCGTCTGCAGCACCGCCGGCCAGAAGTCCGGGTCGGTGATGAAGTAGTGGAAGTTCTCGATGCCGACGAAGGTCTTGTCGCCGGGCTGCATCAGGTTGTAGTGCACCAGCGAGAACCAGATGGTCATCACCAGCGGGACGATCATCCACAGGAACAGCGTGGTGACCGCCGGCGCCATCAGCGCGCGGGGCAGGAATCGGGTCATGGCGTGAACCTCCGTCAGGCACTGACCCCCGGCCGGCACACGCCAGCACGGAGGCAGAAAGGGCTAGGAGGAAAGCCTACTTTTTCAGGTAGCCGCCCTTGGTCATTTCACGCTCGGCAGCGGTCTGCGAGGTCTTCAAGGCCTGGTCGACGGTGACCTTGCCCGACAAGGCTGCGCTCATCTGCTGGCCCACCGCGATGCCGATCGCCTGGAACTCCGGGATCGCCGCGTACTGCACGCCCACGTACGGCGACTTCGGCAGCGTGCTGTCGTTCGGGTTGGCGCTGTTGATCGCCTTCTGCTCCTCGACCGCGAACTTCGCGACCTTCTGGAACTCGGGGTTCGCGTAGGTCGACTTGCGCGTGCCGGTCGGCACGGTGTGCCAGCCCGAGCTCTGCGCGATCAGGTTGATGTAGTCCTTCGACGTGGCCCAGGTGATGAACTTCTGCGCGGCGTCGGCCTTCTGCGACGAGGCGGGGATCGCGAGGTTCCACGACCACAGCCAGTTCGCGCCCTTCGGCGTGACGGCCTGCGGCGCCTGCGTGAAGGCGACCTTGTCGGCCACCTTCGACTGCTTCGGGTCGCTGATGAACGAGGCGGCGATCGTCGCGTCGATCCACACGCCGCACTTGCCTTCGTTGAAGAGCGCGAGGTTCTCGTTGAAGCTGTTGGCCGACGCGCCGGGCGGGCCGTACTTCTTCATCAGGTCGACGTACTGGCCGATCGCGTCCTTCCACGGCTTGGTGTCGATCTGCGGCTTCCAGCTCATGTCGAACCACTGGCCGCCGTAGGTGTTGACCATCGTCGTCAGGAAGGCCATGTTGTCGCCCCAGCCCGGCTTGCCGCGCAGGCACAGGCCGTACACGCCCTTGGCCGGGTCGTGGATCTTCGAGACGATGTCGGCCATCTGCGTCCAGGTCGGATTGGCCGGCATCGTCAGGCCCTTGGCCTTGACGAGGTCGTCGCGGTACATGGTCATCGAGCTCTCGCCGTAGAACGGCGCGGCGTACAGCTTGCCGTCCAGCGACAGGCCGCTGCGGATCGCCGGCAGCAGGTCGTCGACGTCGTAGGCGGCGTCGGTCTTGATCTCCTTCAGCCAGCCCTTCTTGCTCCAGATCGGGGCCTCGTACAGGCCGATCGTCATCACGTCGAACTGGCCGCCCTTGGTGGCGATGTCGGTGGTGACGCGCTGGCGCAGCACGCCTTCCTCGAGCGTGACCCACTTCAGCGTGATGCCGGGATTGGCCTTCTCGAAGTCCTTGGTGTGCTTCTGCATCTCGATCATGTGGCCGTTGTTGACGGTCGCGATCACGAGGTCGGTGGCATGCGAAGACGTGGCCGCCACGACGCCCAGCGCGCCAAAGGCCAGAACCATTGCAGTCTTGTTTGTCATCTGTGTCTCCATCGTTGTCGAACTGATGCGACGTGGTGGGCCACGTCCGCAGCCGCAACGATAGACGTATGCCTTTGAACGATTTGGTACGGACCCTGCCAAGAGCTGTACTTTCTTGCATCGAACGGCCCGGGTTTTCCTGGATTTCGGGGACAGGGGTTGTGTTGAGATGGCGCAAGCCAGCCCCATCTGTGGGGCTTGCCCCGCTCACGACAGGTCCTGCCATGTCATTTCGCTTGTTTCCGGTGGCCTTGCTGGCTGCCTTCCATGCCTGGATCGGCGTCCGTCTGCTGGGCGTGCTGCCCGGTCCGTGGGGCGCCGTGGGGGCGGGCCTGCTGATCGGACTGTTCCTGCTGGTGCTGTCGGCCGCGAGCCCGATCCTCGGGCGGCGCGCGGCGACCGGGCTGCTGGCCTGGGCCGGGCTGATCGCGATGGGGTTCTTCTCGACGCTGCTGGTGCTGACACTTGGGCGCGACGTGGCGCTGCTGGCGTGGGGCGGGTGGAACCTGGCGGCGGGCGGCGGGCCAATCCCGCTGGCGGTGCTGCAGGTGTCGGCGCTCGCGGTGCCGGCGCTGGCACTGCTCGCCAGCCTGCTGGGCCTGCTGAACGCGCGGCGCCGGCCCGGCGTGCGGCGCGTCGACGTGCCGATTGCCGGCCTGCCGCCGGCGCTCGAAGGCTTTACGCTGGTGCAGATCAGCGACCTGCACGTCGGCCCGACGATCCGCAAGGATTTCGTCGACCGCGTGGTCGATGCGGCCAATGCGCTGGACGCCGACGTGATGGCGCTGACCGGCGACCTGGTCGACGGGCGGGTGCCGGAACTCTCCGAGCACACCGCGCCGCTCGGGCGGCTGCAGGCGCGGCACGGCGTGTTCGCGGTCACCGGCAACCACGAGTACTACTCCGGTGCGCCGGCCTGGGTGGCCGAGCTGCGGCGGCTCGGCATCACGGTGCTGATGAACGAGCACCTGCTGCTGAAGCATGGCGCGGGGCGGCTGCTGCTGGCGGGCGTGACCGATTTCGGCGCGCACCACTTCGACGAGCGGCAGCGCAGCGATCCGGCACGGGCGATGCACGGCGCGTCGGACGAAGCGCATGCGAAGGTGCTGCTGGCGCACCAGCCGCGCAGCGCGCCGGCGGCGGCCGAGGCGGGCTTCGACCTGCAGTTGTCAGGCCACACGCACGGCGGGCAGTTCCTGCCGTGGAACCTGTTCGTGCCGCTGCAGCAGCCGTTCGTGGCCGGGCTGCACCGGCTGGGCGCGCTGTGGGTCTACGTGAGCCGGGGAACGGGTTACTGGGGGCCGCCGAAGCGGCTGGGGGCGCCGTCCGAGATCACGCGGGTGCGGCTGGTCCGGGCGGCCTGAGAGGGTTCAGTCCCTTTCGGATGGGCGGCCGGGCGTTCCAGGCCGGCGTGGTCACGCGGATCCCGCGACGGGCCTTCGACACGGCGGCGTCGGGCGTCGGGGCGCTCTGAGAGCTGGTTCATCGAAACACTCCTGCGGGCACGGGCCCGTCAGGAAGGGGGCAATCGACGTGCCCGGCAGGATCAGCGCCTTTCCGACAAGCGGGCCAGCACCAGGCGTGCCGTCGACAGGTTGGTGGCGCAGGGCACGTCGTGCACGTCGCAGGCCCGCACCAGCGCATTGATGTCGGGTTCGTGGGGCTGCGGCGTCATCGGGTCGCGCAGGAACACCACCAGGTCGATCTCGCCCTGCGCGAGCTTCGCGCCGATCTGCAGGTCGCCGCCGAGCGGGCCGCTGAGCATGCGCTGCACGGTCAGCCCGAGCTGGTCGTGCAGGCGGCCGCCGGTGGTGCCGGTCGCGACCAGCGTGCAGCCTTGCAGGAAGCCCAGGTACTCGCGGGCCAGCTCGACCATCGTGTCCTTCTTGTGGTCGTGGGCGATCAGGGCGATGCGGGGAGGGGGGGCTGACGGGGTGTCGGAAATGGTGTYGGTCATGAACATCAGTGCGGTTTGCGGGGCTTGCGGAAGGATTTCGGTCGGTACACGTTGCCGTCCCACTCGCCGCCGTCGCGGGCGCGCTCGATCGCGTCGCGCGCCTCACGGTTCGCCTCACGGCGCGCGGCCGGCCAGCGCCACAGCCGCAGCCAGGTGCCGGCCAGCGTGGCCCACCAGCGCTGCATCATGAAATCGAACTGCATTCGTCGGCGCACGCTGAGCGTCAGGCGCACCAGCAGGATGGCGCAGACCAGGAGCACGGTGCCGGCGAGGATGGTTTCAAACACGGGGTGGCCTCAAGCGTTCATRCATCCGCACGGGCGAACGCGTGGGAGCCATGGTAGCCAGTGGCGGCCGGCCGTGCGCACGGCGTGACACCTTCGTTCGGGGGATGCGTGGATTGCTGCCGTACGCGGAACCCCGGACTCACTTCAGCTTCCAGCGCTCTTCGCTGATCGGCTCCAGCGACCAGTCGACCTCGGCGCCCCGTTGGTTCGCCTTCCTGGCCGCGGTGAGCTTGCGGGCGACGAGGATGGCGCAGTTGCGCAGGTTGTCGAGGTCGCGCTTGCGCAGGGCGGGGTTCGGGGCGGCGCTGTAGCAGCACAGCGTGCCGTAGACGCTGCCGTCGGGCATGACGATCGGCGTGCTGAGGTGGGCGCCGACGGTGATGTCGGTGCGCGGCAGCCCGATGTCCTTCGCGATGGCGGCCGCATCGGGCACCAGCTCCGGCATGCGTCCGTCGACCACCTGCTTGCACCAGCTCTCCTCGATCGGGTTGCCGTCGCCGGGGCCCATCGGCGGGTTGTCGCCGTCGACGAAGCGGAACACGCGCTGGCCGTCGACGAATTCGGAGACGAACACCACGTCCATCTTCAGGCGGTCGCGCAGCGTACGCAGCACCTCGGTGACGGACTGGTCGATGCCGGGGTCGGTGCCGTCGGCGGTGGCCACCAGCAGCTCGGAGATCATCACCGACAGGTCGTCGGGACCGAAGGCGTCGTGCAACTTCATGCGCGCACTGTAGCCATGTTTCAAAGATGACAAAACCGGCAGGGGTGTCGCTCACAGTCGACATCCTGGCCGGGCGGGTGGCCGCTGTAATGCCGCACCAGGAGCCGGACTCGATCCGGCCCGGACCACAACGGATGGAGACATACGATGATGCAAAGACGCCTGATCCTGGCGCTGGCTGCGGCCGGCTTTTCGTTGATCGCGACGGCGACCGCGCAAGCTGCGACGCTGAAGATCTCGTGCGGGGCGGTCGGCCAGGAGCTCGAGCTGTGCAAGAGCGCGGCCGAGGCCTGGGCGAAGAAGTCGGGCAACGCCGTCGAGGTGGTGTCCACGCCGAACGATGCCAGCGAGCGGCTGGCGCTGTACCAGCAGGTGCTGGGTTCGCAGTCGGACAAGATCGACGTGTTCCAGGTCGACGTGGTGTGGCCGGGCATCCTCGGCTCGCACTTCCTGGACCTGAAGCCGTACAGCAAGGGTGTCGAGAAGACGCACTTCCCGTCGATGGTGACGAACGGCAGCGTGCAGGGCAAGCTGGTCGCGATGCCGTGGTTCATCGATGCGGGGCTGCTGTACTACCGCAAGGACCTGCTCGAGAAGCACGGCCTGAAGGTGCCGGTCACGTGGGAGCAGCTGACCGACACCGCGCAGAAGATCCAGTCGGCCGAGCGTGCCGCGGGCAACGACAAGATGTGGGGCTACGTGTGGCAGGGCCGGGCCTATGAGGGGCTGACCTGCAATGCGCTGGAGTGGGTGTCGAGCTACGGCGGCGGCACCATCGTCGACGCGGCGGGCAAGGTGTCGGTGAAGAACCCGGCGACCTCGAAGGCGCTGGCGATGGCGGCCTCGTGGGTCGGCACGATCTCGCCGACGGCCGTGCTGAACTATGCCGAGGAGGAATCRCGCGGCGTGTTCCAGGCCGGCAACGCGGTCTTCATGCGCAACTGGCCGTACGCCTGGTCGCTGGCGCAGCGCGACGACAGCCCGATCAAGAACAAGGTGGGCGTGGCGGTGTTGCCGAAGGGCGGCGATGCGGGCTCGAACGCGGCGGCGCTGGGCGGGCAGCAGCTCGCGGTGTCGAAGTACTCGAAGAACGCGGCCCTCGCGGCCGACCTGGTGATGTACATGACCAGTGCCGAAGTGCAGAAGGAGCGGGCACTGAAGGGCTCGTTCAACCCGACGGTCTCGACGCTCTACCAGGACAAGGACGTGGTCGCCGCGAACCCGTTCATGAGCCAGCTGGCCGGCACGTTCGCGAGCGCGGTGCCGCGGCCTGCCACCGTGACGGCCTCGCGCTACAACCAGGTCAGCAACGAGTTCTGGAACGCGGCGCACGAGGTGCTCTCTCGCAGCGCGAAGCCCGAAGAGGCCGTTGCCAAGCTCGATCAGCGCCTGAACCAGATTGGCCGCGGGGGTCGTTGGAATTGAGGCGCAGGCAAAGACGCGGGTGGGGAGGCTGTGGCTCGCCGGCCGGTGCGGTCATTGCCCCTTGGGGGGCAATGACTCCCCTGCGCTGACTGGTTTCATGGCCCGTCGCCCAAACTCCCTCCACTCACTTCGTTCGTTGTGGTCAAACAGTGGGCGACAGTCAGTGCACGAAGCGTGCTGGCGCACGCGGGCCATGAAACCAGCCAGCTCCGGCGC
>NZ_JBFUFP010000172.1:0-7643 GCF_056403375.1 Rhizobacter sp. P2_H2 | reverse complement strand
GGTCTACACCGCGTTCAGCGCCTGGCCGCTGGTCGACACGCTGCGGCTCAGCGCCTACGGCACCGGGCCCGATGGCGCGGTGTCGTTCGTCGGGCTGCAGAACTTCCGCACGCTGCTGTTCGACGCGCAGTGGTTCGAGAGCTTCCGCAACGCGATGGTGAACAACGTCGAGTTCTTCGTCATCCACTCGCTGGTGCAGAACCCGGTGGCGCTGGTGCTGGCGGCACTGCTGTCGCTGCGCGGCCTGCGCGGCGCGGCGGCCTACCGCACGGTGCTGTTCCTGCCGACGCTGCTGTCGGTGGTGATCATCGGCTTCAGCTGGCAGCTGATCCTGTCGCCGCTGTGGGGCGTCACCGAGAAGCTGCTCTGCTTCGTCGGGCTGGAGCGCTTCTTCGGCCCGTGGCTCGGCATGGAGGAGACCGCGCTGCCGGTGCTGACGCTGATGTCGGTGTGGCAGTTCATCGGCATCCCGATGATGCTGATCTACGCGGCGCTGATCGCGATCCCCGAGGACATCATCGAGGCCGCCGTGGTCGAGGGCGCCGGGCCGTGGCGCATCTTCTGGGCGATCCGGCTGCCGCTGATCCTGCCGACGCTCGGGCTCGTCAACATCCTGACCTTCGTCGGCAATTTCAATGCGTTCGACCTGGTGTATGCGGTGAAGGGCGCGTCGGCCGGCCCGAACTTCGCGACCGACCTGCTGGGCACGCTGTTCTACCGCACCTTCTTCGGCTACCAGTCGCAGCCGGGCAGCGCGACGATGGGCGCGGCGCTCGCGACGCTGATGTTCCTGGTGATCCTGTCGGGCATCGCGGTCTACCTGTTCGTCGTGCAGCGGCGGCTGCGGAGGTTCGCGCTGTGAGCCGCTCGATCCGCTCGCCGGTCCGTTCACTCTTCGTGCACCTGACGCTCGGCGGCTACTCGCTGCTGGTGCTGTTCCCGATCCTGCTGGTGCTGGTCAACTCGTTCAAGACGCGGCGCGCGATCTTCGACGACCCGCTCGGGCTGCCCACCACTGCCACGCTCAGCGTGGTCGGCTATGCCAAGGTGCTGGGCAACGCGTCGATCGGCGRCATGTTCGCCAACAGCGTCATCGTCACCGGCTGCTCGCTGGTCCTGATCCTGCTGCTCGGCGCGATGGCCGCGTGGGCGCTGACCGAGTACCGCTTTCCCGGCAACCGGCTGCTGGCGCTGTTCCTCGCGTTCGGGATCATGGTGCCGATCCGGCTCGGCTCGGTGTCGATCCTGCAGACCATGGTGGCGTTGAACCTCGTCAACACGCTGACCGCGCTGATGCTGGTGTACGTGGCGCAGGGGCTGCCGCTGGCGATCCTGATCCTGTCGGAGTTCATCCGCCAGGTGCCTGGCGAGCTGAAGGACGCGGCGCGCTGCGACGGCGTCAGCGAGTACGTGATCTTCCTGCGCATCGTGCTGCCGCTGGTGCGGCCGGCGGTCGCGACGGTGGGCGTGTTCACGATGGTGCCGATCTGGAACGACCTGTGGTTCCCGCTGATCCTCGCGCCCTCGGAAGGCACGCAGACGCTGACGCTCGGCGTGCAGCAGTTCATCGGCCAGTTCGCGACCGACTGGAACGCCGTGCTGGCCGCGCTGTCGCTGGCGGTGCTGCCGGTGCTGGTGGTGTATGCGCTGCTGTCGCGGCAGCTGATCCGCGGCATCACCGCGGGTGCTCTCAAGTGAAGAAGTGAATTCCGCCCACCCATGACCCAAGTCACGCTGACCAACGTCTCGAAATCCTATGGCGACACCGTCGTGCTGCAAGGCGTCGACCTGCAGATCGACGCCGGCGAGTTCGTCGTGCTGGTCGGCCCGAGCGGCTGCGGCAAGACCACGCTGCTGCGCATGATGTGCGGGCTCGAGGAGATCACCGGCGGCGAGCTCGCGATCGACGGCGTGGTGGTGAACCACCTGCCGCCGGCGCAGCGCGGCATCGCGATGGTGTTCCAGAGCTACGCGCTGTACCCGCACATGAACGTGTTCGACAACATGGCCTTCGGCCTGAAGCTGCACGGTGCCGACCGCGCCGAGCGCAAGCGGCGCATCGAGGCCGCGGCCAAGGCGCTGCACATCGACCACCTGCTGCAGCGGCTGCCGCGCGAGCTCTCCGGCGGGCAGCGCCAGCGCGTCGCGATCGGCCGAGCCATCGTGCGCGACCCGAAGCTCTTCCTGTTCGACGAGCCGCTGTCGAACCTGGATGCCTCGCTGCGCGTGAAGACGCGCGTCGAGCTGGCGCGGCTGCACCGCGAGCTGAAGGCGACGATGGTCTACGTGACGCACGACCAAGTCGAGGCGATGACGCTCGGCGACAAGATCGTCGTGATGCACGAGGGCCGGGTGCAGCAGGCCGGCACGCCGGTCGAGCTGTACGAGCAGCCGGCGAACCGCTTCGTCGCCACCTTCATCGGCTCGCCGGCGATCAACCTGCTGCCGGCGACCGTGTCGGCCAGCGGCCGCGACGGCCTGGTGCTGGCACTCGCGCGCGGCGCACAGGCTAGGGCGCAGGTCGAGGCCGGCGAGTTGCGCAACGGCCAGGCGGTGGAGATCGGCATCCGGCCGGAGCACTTCACGAGCGTGGCGCCGAATGCGATGGCCAGCGCCGCGCAGGACGGCGACGGCGTGCGCTTCGAGGGCGAGGTGGTGCTGGTGGAGCAGCTCGGCGAATCGCACCTCGTCTACATGCGCACCGACGGCGGCGAGGAACTGGTGATGCGCGGCAGCGCGCTGACCCGCGCCCGGCCGGGCGACCGGGTGGCTTGGCGGGCGCCGGCCCAGGCGCTGCACGTGTTCGATGCGGAGGGCCGGGCGCACCGGCGGCTGCACGGGTTGGAATCCCTGGAGGGCACGCGGACAAACGCGTAGGCGCCGGACCGTGTTGCAAAACTACAATGCGACCCGCGTCGTGGGTGCAAGGCAGCCGCGACACGCTGTTTTCCCCCGCATCCCGAGGACCGACCTACCGTGAAACGAGCATCTCTCCGGCTGAAGCTGGTTGTCGTGTCAGCCACCATCGCAAGCACCCTGGGATCGGCGCAGGCCGCCGGCCTGTTCGATTCAGTGCTGGGCCGCGAGGGCACCCAGGCCGAGCAGAGCGCGAAGGCCCGGCAGCGCATCTGGCGCATCCGCGAGTTCAGCACCGTGCAACTGCTGGGCCGCGAGGCCGGTGCCCCGGAGAACCAGCACCCGGTGAAACTGAACGCCGACGCGCTGYGGATCGCGCTGGGGCAGTTCAAGTCGCTCGATTCGCGCGGCAAGGAACGCCCGCTGTTCGACGCGGACGAACTGGCCGAGATCAGCGAGCCGATCGCCCAGGCCTTCGCGAATGCCGAGCCCGGCGACGACGTGCTGCTGGTGTCGAGCGCCCGGCGCGACGGCTTCCTGGCGCCGCCGACGGCCGTCACCGCGCGGCTGTTCGTCGAGGGCGGCAACCTGAATTTCATCGCCCACGACAGCAACTTCGAGTTCGTGCACATCGTGCGCTCGACCAGCATGTCGCCGAACTTCCTGTACGGCGCGCGCGGCAAGGCGTCGGATGTGAAGCTGGTCGGCGCCGGTGCGGGCAACCGGCGCAGCGACTGGCTGACGGTGTCGCTGACGCAGGCCACCACCGTGCCGACGCCGCCGCCCCCGCCGCCGCTGGTGCTGGCGGCACCGCCCGCGGCCGCTGCGACGCTCACGCCGGTGGCACCGTCCGTTGCGGCGCCGGCGGTCGCGGCACCGGCTGCGCCGATCGTCAAGCCGGCCGACCCGAAGGCCGACGAGATCGAGCGCCGCCTGACCGCGCTGAAGCAGCTGCGCGACAAGGGCCTGATCACCGACGACGAGTACAAGCAGAAGCGCAAGGACATCCTGCAATCGCTGTGACCTGCCGCCGGATCCGACATCGTCCCCCCGAAGAGGGAGTCAATCGGATGGATGGATTCGCGGCGCGGCATCGAACATAGTCTCGCCTCGCGGCAGGGGTTGCCGTCGTGGAGCGCGAGATGCAGTTCGATCAGCAATTCAACGAGGGTGATTTCCGGATCTATGTGGCAGCGCAGGACAGCGGCCGCGGCCGCGGCTACACGGCCGCCGTCGTCGTGAGCCGCGTGCGCGGCGCGGTGAACACGCCCTGCGAGGTGTACCGCGACTGCTGCCTGGCCGGCGGCCACCGCTGGATCTCGCGCAGCGCCGCGCTGTCGTATGCGGTGTCGGTGGGGCGGGAGATCGCGCACACCGAGCCGTCGCGGCTGGCGCATTGCTGATCTGGAATCGCGCGCTGAAATCGATCTCTCAAAACGGACCGACAAAGAAAAAGCGGATGGTGCAAGCACCATCCGCCCGAAGAAGCCGCAGTGTCATTGGGAGGAGGGAGGAGGTAACTGCGGCTCCGTGTCCGTGACTTTAACCCGGGAYGCACCCTCAATTTGTAGGACGACACGCCGTTTTGTTGCGAATGGTGTGCTCATCCCCCGCCGCCCCCTTCGCCCTYGCCATCGGCCAGGCGTGACGGGTCGAGCAGCCGCTCGAGCTCGGCGCGGCCGAGTTCGGTCTGCTCGTCGGCCACGTCGAGGATGGGGCGCCCTTCGCGGTAGGCCTGCTTCGCGATCTCGGCGGCGCGCGCATAGCCGATCAGCGGATTCAGCGCGGTCACCAGGATCGGGTTGCGCGACAGCGCATCGCGCAAACGATCGCCGCGCACCGTGAAGCCGGCGATCGCCTTGTCGGCCAGCAGGTGGCTGACGCGTGCGAGCAGCTCCAGGCTCTCGACGAGGTTGCGTGCGACCAGCGGCAGCATCACGTTCAGCTCGAAGTTGCCGGACTGGCCGGCGATGGTGATCGCGGCGTCGTTGCCGATCACCTGGGCCGCGACCATCGTGGTCGCCTCGGGGATCACCGGGTTGACCTTGCCGGGCATGATCGACGAGCCCGGCTGCAGCGCCTCGAGCTCGATCTCGCCGAGGCCGGCCAGCGGGCCGGAGTTCATCCAGCGCAGGTCGTTGGCGATCTTCATCAGGCTCGCGGCCAGGCTCTTGAGCTGGCCCGAGACCGAGACCGCGGTGTCCTGCGCGCCCATCAGTGCGAAGTAGTCGTCGCCGGGGCGGAAGGCCTGTTGCGTGAGGCCGGCCAGCTCCTCGCAGGCCAGGCGCGCGAAATCCGGGTGCGCGTTGACGCCGGTGCCGACGGCGGTGCCGCCGAGCGCGAGCTGGGCCAGGTCGCCGCGCAGGGCCTCGAGCCGCGCGATCTGCGCATCGACCTGCGAGGCCCAGCCGCCGAGCGCCTGGCTCAGGCGCACCGGCATCGCGTCCATCAGGTGGGTGCGGCCGGTCTTCACGTGCTCGTGCACGCTGCGGGCCTTGTCGCGCGTCACCTTCGACAGGTGGTGCAGCGCGGGCAGCAGCTGCTCGGCGAGCACGACGCCGGCGCTGACGTGGATCGCGCTCGGGATCACGTCGTTGCTGCTCTGGCCGTGGTTGACATGGTCGTTGGCCGAGACCGGGCGGCCGAGGCGGCGCGTCGCGAGCGTCGCGATCACCTCGTTGGCGTTCATGTTCGAGCTGGTGCCCGAGCCGGTCTGGAAGACGTCGAGCGGGAAGTGCGGCATGAARTCGCCGTCGAGCAGCTCGCGGCAGGCGGCCTCGATCGCCTGCGCGGTGTCGGGCTCGAGCTTGCCCAGGCGCGCATTGGCCCGTGCGGCGGCGAGCTTGAGCTGGATCAGCGCGCGGATGAACGCCGCCGGCAGCCGGCCGCCGCTGACGGGGAAGTTCAGCACGGCGCGCTGCGTCTGCGCGCCGTACAGCGCGTCGGCGGGGACGGCGATGTCGCCGAGGCTGTCGTGTTCGAGGCGGGTGGCGGGGGAGGGCATGGAGGCGGGGCGTCAGTGGGGGAGGAATGGATCATGGCCGACGCGGGCCGACCTCGATGCATGCATTGATAATCGCCGGGGTTGCCTCGAAGATCCGCTGCCGGCGTGGCGAAATCGGTATACGCAAGGGACTTAAAATCCCTCCTCCTCGCGGAGATGCGGGTTCAAGTCCCGCCGCCGGCACCATGCGTTGACTTTGTTCACTTGGTCCCGGCCGGCGCCCGGTTGTACCGTTCCATTCCCTGGCGTGAAGCAGTAGATCGCCTCTTCTGACTTCCGGCCGGCATGCACCTCGTCAACCCCACGCCTTACCTTGCTGGATGGAACGTCGGCCATCGACCCGACGGGCGCGAACTCGCGGTGGTCGTCGTCAAGGCCAGCTTCGTGCTGAGCAGTTGTGGGGAGGGAACGCCGCAGCTCGCGCAGGCGCAACTGCCGCTGTACGAGGCCGACGTGCCGGGCCAGGATCCGGCGCGCAACGCCCCGGTCCACGAGAACGACTTCAGCGTCTTCAAGCCGCATTGCGACATCCTGCTGAGGGCCCGCGCCCACGCGCCGGGCGGCCGGCCCGTGACGCGGATGGAGGCCGGCTTCATGGTGGGCAGCTGCCGCAAGGTGGTGACGGTGCTCGGCCACCGCGAATGGCGCCGTGGCGTGATCGGCGTGGCGGCGACCGATCCGCAGCCGTTCACGACGCAGGAGATCGGCTACGACCATGCGTTCGGCGGCACGGACATCGATCCGTCGGACCCCGGCCGCATCGAGCTGTACCGGCCCAATCCGGCAGGCACCGGCTATTGCCGCTTCCGGCAGAACCTGCCCGGCATGGCCTTGCCGGCGACCGAGGAACCCGGTCATCCGGTCGAGCGGCCGGACGGGCACTACCGCCCGATGGCCTTCGGTCCGCTGGGGCGGCATTGGCTGCCGCGCGTCGCGCATGCCGGCACCTACGACGAGCGCTGGCAGCGCGAGAAGATGCCCTGGCTGCCTGACGACTTCGACCCGCGCTACCACCAGGCGGCGCCACCCGACCAGCAGATTCCCTATCCCCACGGCGGCGAGCCCATCGTGCTGGCGCACCTGAGTCCGCTGCCGCGCATCGAGGCCCGGCTGCCGAGGGAGCCCGTGCACGTGCGCTTCGTGCGCCATGGCGCGCCGGTCCTGGACGTGCAGGCGCAGATCGACACGGTGTTCATCGAGCCGGACGAAGACCGCCTGTGCCTGACGTGGCGTGCGAGTTGCCCGCTGATCCGTGACCCGTTCGAACTTCGCGAAATGCAGATCGAGACCACCTCCACCCGCACCCCCGGCCTGCTGCGTGCACGCCAGACCGGCAAGAAGCACTACCGCGGCCTGGCTGCGCTGGCGCGTGCGCGCAAGGGTGGCGCATGAGCCGCGCTGCGGGCCTCTCGGTGTTCGGCCACGCGATGCTCACCGCGGTGGGCGCCGACGGGCCGGCCACCTGCGCCGCGATGCGCGCCGGCATCAATGGCGCCCGCCGCGCCAAGCTGTGGGACTTCACGGTCGGTGAAGACCTGAACGCGGCGCGGCCGCGCCTGCACCAGTGGTGGGAAGGGCCGACGATGACCGCGCCGCTGGCCATTCCGGTGATCACTCAATGCGCGCAGCGGGCCGCGGAACTCGGCATGGCGCCTGCCGCGTCCGGCGCCCTCGCGCTGCCGGTGCTCGTCATCCTGCCGCCTGCGGACCGGCCGTTTCGCGCCCCTGACCTCGAACCGATGGTGATGAGCGACCTCGCCCGCCACTGGGGTGGCGCGCTGCC
>NZ_JBFUFP010000171.1:0-7691 GCF_056403375.1 Rhizobacter sp. P2_H2 | reverse complement strand
GCACCGAGGTCGCCGCGGCGGCCTTCGGCGGCGCGCAGGCGCGGCACGTCGCGCTGAACGCGATGATCGGCCTGCTGTATGCGCAGATCGCCTGGATCCTCGCCGCCGAGCGCACCCGCCAGAGCGCCCCGCTGCACGCGCCGCTGGCGCTGCTGGTCGGGATCGTCGGCGGCCTGTCGGCGCTGACGCTGCTGCGCGGTGCGCACATCGCGCGCGACGGCATGCCGGTCGCCTTCCACGGCCCGATGGCCCAGGGCTACTACCTCTACGCATCGGTCACGGCGGTGGTCACCGCGCTGACGCTGGTGTGGATGATGCTGCTGCGCCTGAACGGCCAGCTCGCCGACCTGGCGACCCGCGACGCGCTGACCGGCGTGTTCAACCGCAACGGCCTCGCGCAGGCGCTGAAGCAGCATTTCGACCAGCGCCAGGCCGCGCCGTTGACGCTGCTGCTGATCGACATCGACCACTTCAAGCGCATCAACGACACGCTGGGCCACGCCACCGGCGATGCGGTGTTGCAAGGCGTGGCGCGCGAGCTGCAGTCGCAGCTGCGCGCCGGCGATTTCGTCGCGCGCATCGGCGGCGAGGAGTTCCTGGTCGGCTGCGTCGGCGCGGACCGCGCGATCGTGCTCGCGCTGGCCGACCGGCTGCACCGCAGCATCGGCCGCCTGCAGGTGCCGGCGGCCACCGGCAGCGAGCGGATCGGCTGCACGGCGAGCATCGGCGTGTCGGCCAGCTTMGACCGCTTCGACGGCTGGGAGCCCGCCGCCTCGCAGGCCGACGAGGCGCTGTACCGCGTGAAGGCGGCGGGCCGCGACGGCGTGCAATCGCACCTGGTGGCGTGCAGGACCTGAGCCATGGCCACCGACCCGGCGCCGCAGATGCGCATCGGCGAACTGGCCGAGCGCACCGGCCGCAGCGTGCATGCGATCCGCTGGTACGAGGCACAGGGGCTGCTGCCCGGCGTGCTGCGCAACGCGGCGGGCCGGCGCCTGTACGGCGAGCGCCATGTCGGCTGGCTGGAACTGATGGAGCGGCTGCGCAGCACCGGCATGTCGATCGCGCAGATGCGGGCCTACACCGCGCTCGTGATGCAGGGCCGGCGCACGCTGCCGCAGCGCCAGCAGCAGCTCGCGGCGCACCGTGCGCAGGTCGAGGCGCGGATCGCCGAATGGAAGACGGCGCTGAAGGAGCTCGACCGCAAGCTGGCCTTCTATGCCGACTGGGTGGCGCAGGGCGCGCGCCCGCCGACGGACCCGCAGGGCCGGCCGCTGCCGCGCCCTCGCCCWCTCAAGCCGAAGACCAAGACCCTCAAGCGCTGACGGGTATCGCTTGATCTAGAGCCTGCTCTAGATCGCCCACTGGCGGCATGACCCACTCCCCCGTCAACGCCATGTCCTCCTTGTCCTCTTCTTCCGACAACAAGCTGCTGCTGCAGCGCATCTTCGGGCAGCTGGCCGTCGGCAACGGCCGGCCGCTGGTCGACGCGATGGCCGACGACTTCTGCTGGACGATCACCGGCAGCTCGGCCTGGTCCGGCACCTGGCGCGGCAAGCCGGCGGTGCGCGAGCGACTGCTCGCCCCCCTGTTCGCGCAGTTCGAAGGCACCTACACCAACACCGCCGAGCGCTTCATCGCGGAAGGCGAGCACGTGGTGGTGCTGTGCCGCGGCCGCGTCGACACCCGGGCCGGCAAGCCGTATGACAACAGCTACTGCTTCGTCTTCCGGCTCGCAGCCGGTCAGCTGAAGGAGGTGGTGGAGTACCTCGACACCGCGCTGGTGGATGCGGTGCTCGCGCCGCCGCCGCCGGCCGCAGCCTGACCGCGCATCTGGCGCAGCCAGCCGCCGGGCGTCAGGCCGGTCGCGCCCTTGAAGCGGCGGCTGAAGTGGCTCTGGTCCGCAAAGCCGGCGTCCAGTGCCGCGAGCGCGGGCGCGACGCCGGCCAGCAGCAGGCGCTTCGCGTGTTCCAGCCGCACCGCGTTCAGGTAGACGTGAGGCGGCACGCCGAAGTGCTGGGCGAACGCACGGCTCAGGTGCACCCGCGACAGCCCGGCCTCGCGCGCCAGCTCGGCCACCGACAGGTCGCGCGACGCATGGGCGCGGATGTGGTCGCGCACGCGCAGCATGCGCCGTGAACCGGCGGCCAGCGGGCTGGTGCCCGTCGCCGGTGTCTCGCCGTGCCGCTGCAGCAACCGCACCAGCACATCGGTGGTGAGGGCCTCGCCGCGCAGCGACTCCTGCGGCTGGCCGATGGCCGCCATCGCGCGCTGCAGCGCGGCGGCGGCCGGCGGGTCGTGCACCACCGGCTGCCGGAAGAAGGCGCTGGCGAGCGTGCCGGCCTCGCGTTGCAGGTGGCGCGGCAGCGCGGCCGGGTCGACGTAGAGGATCGCGTAGCCGAATCCTTCGTCGGTGCCGCGCTGGCCGTCGTGGGCCTCGTCGGGGTTGAACAGCAGCAGGTCGCCGGGCAGGCTGGCGTGGGCGGCGCCGCGGCAGTGGAAGGTCTGCACCCCGCTGTGCGTGACGCCGATCGCGTACTGCGCGTGGCTGTGCCGCTCGAACACATGCTCGGTGAAATGCGCCCGCATCAGCGTGATGTCGGGCGTGGCACCCGGCTGGAAGCGGGCCCAATCCGAAGGACTCGAGGCGTTGGCGTCGCCGGAAGGCAGGGTCGACATGTGACAAGCGTACAAGACCGTTGCCGCACGCGGCGGCAGACTGCGTGCAGTTCCACTCTCGATGCCAGGATTTCCATGAACGCGATCGACCTGCACGGCAAGCTCGAACTCTTCAGCGACCACTGGGCCCCACGCACCGTGGCCGAGTACAACGGCCACGACGTGATGGTGGTGAAGGTGAACGGCGAGTACCGCTGGCATGCCCACCCCGACACCGACGACTTCTTCCTCGTGCTGAAGGGCCGGCTGCACATCGATCTGCCGGACGGCACGGTCACGCTCGGCCCTGGCCAGATGTTCGTCGTGCCGCGCGGCGTGCAGCACCGGCCGTGGGCCGAGGAAGAAGTGCACATGCTGCTGATCGAGCCGACCGGCACGCCGAACAGCGGCGATGCGGCGACGGCCGCGCCGCGGCGCGTGCTGTGATGCCACGGGGTGGGCAGACAAAGCGCCGCCCGCGTGGCCGCTGACGGAACCGCCGGGCCGGCGCGGTCACCCACTGTCCGTCTTCAATCCTCCGTGAAAGTCACGCCGTGGGAGTTGCTCCTGTTGGAAATGCCGCGGTGCAGCTGGGCCTGATCGAGCCGCTGATCGCCGCACCCGACCGCCAGGCCTACCTGCTGCGGAAAGTGTCGATGTGCCGCGGCGGCGCCCGCGTCACGCTGGGGACGGCGGGCTTCGACGGCTCGGACGGGCAGGGGATCGACGCGCTGGCGGACGTGACCGGCGGGGACCCGCCGGGGGACGATGGAGGCTCCTTGGGCGCGGCGCCTTCCACCTCCCGGACGAAGGGCGGTGTCGCGCGTGCGACCCGCCCGTCGCGCGGTGGGCGCCGCCGGCATGGCGGCCAAGGCGATTCGCGGGGACGCGACACGCCCGATGACGGGGACAGCGACGACGAGGACCCGGAAGATCAGCCTTTCACCACCGCATAGCGCTCGAGCGTCCGCACTCGCGCCTCGTCGTGCATCACGACCGGCAGCGGGTAGCTGTCGCCGAGCCGCACGCCGGCTTCGGCCAGCTCGATCGGCCGCGCCAGCCACGGCGCATGGATCGCCTGGTCCGACAGCCCCGCCAGCGCCGGCAGGTAGCGCCGGATGAACTTGCCCGCGGCGTCGAACTTCTCGCTCTGGCTCACCGGGTTGAAGATGCGGAAATACGGCTGCGCATCGCACCCCGTCGAGGCCGCCCACTGCCAGCCGCCGTTGTTGGCCGCCAGGTCGTAGTCGTTGAGCTTCTCGGCGAACCAGCGCTCGCCCCAGCGCCAGTCGATGCCGAGGTCCTTGGTCAGGAAGCTGGCCGTCACCATGCGCAGCCGGTTGTGCATGTAGCCGGTCTGGTTGATCTGCGCCATCGCGGCATCGACCAGCGGGTAGCCGGTGCGGCCCTCGCACCACGCCTCGAACAGCGCCTGCGCGTGCTTGCCGTGCTCCCACTTGATGGCGTCGTACTCGGGCTTGAAGCTCGCGTCGACCACCCGTGGGTGGTGGTGCAGCACCTGGTGGTAGAAATCGCGCCACACCAGCTCCGACAGCCACACCGCCGCGCCCGCCGAGCCGTGGTGCATGCGCTGCGCCGCCTCGCGCGCCAGCGTGCGGATCGAGACGGTGCCGAAGCGCAGGTGCATCGACAGGTAGCTCGGCCCCCTCACCGCCGGGAAGTCGCGCGCCTCGCCATAGCGCTCGATGCGCGGCAGGAAGTCGTCGAGCAGCGCCCGTGCGCCGGCCTCGCCCGTCCCCTGGTGCAGTTCGTGCAGGTTGGTCGGCTCGAAGCCGATCTCGGCGAGCGACGGGATGTCAGCGGCGACATCTTCCGCCGGCGGTGCCAGCCGGTGCGCGTAGCGTTCCACCGGGTACGCGCTGACGTAGAACGGCTCCAGCTTGCGCAGCCACGCGTTCTTGTACGGCGTGAACACGCTGTAGGCCTTGCCGCTGCCGGTCAGCAGCTCGCTGCGCTCGAACACCACATGGTCCTTGCCGGTGTGCAGCGCGATGCCCAGGTCGGCCAGCGCGCCGCGCACCCGGGCGTCACGGGCCAGCGAGGCCGGTTCGTCGTCGTGGTTGGCGTACACCGCCTGCACGTGCAGTTCGTGGGCCAGCCGCGGCAGCTCCTGCGTGGCCAGGCCGTGCCGCACCAGCAGCCGGGCGCCGGGTGCGAGCGCTTGCAGCCGGGTGTCGAGCGCGACCAGGCAGTCGCGGATGAACTCGACCCGCCGGTCGGCGCGCGGCAGCGCATCGAGGATCGCCTGGTCGAGGATGAACCCGCAGTACACCTTGCGGGCGGCCTTCAGCGCATGGAACAGCGCGGCATGGTCCTCGGCCCGCAAATCACGCCGGAACCACACCAGCGCGGCGTCCAGCGAGGGCTCTGTAACCTTTTCCATCGGGCGAGTGTGCCGCAGTCATAAAATGCCCCGATGCCTGCCGCGACCATCAACCTGACGAACCAGTTCCTGATCGCCATGCCGGGCATGGCCGACGACACCTTCGCCGGCGCGGTGATCTACCTGTGCGAGCACACCGAGAAGGGCGCGCTCGGCCTGGTGATCAACAAGCCGATCGACATCAAGCTGAAGAACCTGTTCGAAAAGGTCGAACTGACGCTCGACCGCCCCGACCTGGCCGATGTGCCGGTCTACTTCGGCGGCCCGGTGCAGACCGAGCGCGGCTTCGTGCTGCACGAGCGGCTGGGCGGCGAAGCGGGCGAGGGCGGGCACTACAACTCGTCGCTGCAGATTCCCGGCGGGCTCGAGATGACCACCAGCAAGGACGTGCTGGAGGCGCTGTCGCACGGCGCCGGCCCGAAGAAGATCCTCGTCACGCTCGGCTACAGCGGCTGGAGCGCCGGCCAGCTCGAGGAAGAGATCGGCCGCAACGGCTGGATCAACGTCGTCGCCGAGCCCGGCGTCATCTTCGACACGCCGGTCGAGCAGCGCTACGACAAGGCGCTGTCGCTGCTGGGGATCGACCCGCGCATGCTCTCGCAAGAGGCGGGGCATGCATGAGGCCGCTGCTCCCCGCTCGTTCCTGGCTTTCGATTTCGGCACGCTGCGCGTCGGCGTGGCCACCGGCAACACCGTGACCCGCACCGCGACGCCGCTGCGCACCGTGGCGGCGGTCGGCGATGCGCGCTTCGCGGCGCTCGGCAAGCTGATCACCGAATGGCAGCCGAGTGCGCTGGTGGTCGGCGTGCCGGTGCACCCCGACGGCGCGCCGCACGAGAACACCGTCCGCGCGCAGCGCTTCGCCCGCCAGCTGCACGGCCGCTTCCGGCTGCCGGTGCACGAGGTCGACGAGCGCTACACCACCACCGAGGCCCACGCGATGGGGGCCGGCGACGTCGATGCGGCGTCGGCGGCCATCATCCTGGAGCAATACCTGCGAGCCCTGCCTTGACAAACGCCGCCTTGACCTCCACCGACAGGACCACCTGATGGGCACACTGCTTCTCGACGCCGAGGCGTTGTACACCGACCTGCAAGCGGTCGTGCGCAACCTGCTGCAACCCGACACCGTGCTGGTGGGCATCTGGTCGGGCGGCGCCTGGCTGGCCGAGCGGCTGCATGCGCAGCTGAAGCTGCCGGGCGAGATCGGGGTGATCTCCAGCGCGCTGCACCGCGACGATTTCGCGTCGCGCGGCATGTCCAGCGCCGACCCGACGCGGCTGCCGTTCGAGGTCGACGGCCGCCCGATCCTGCTGATCGACGACGTGCTCTACACCGGCCGCACGACGCGCGCCGTCATCAACGAACTGTTCGATTTCGGCCGCCCGGCCAGCGTGACGCTCGCGGTGCTGGTCGACCGCGGCGGGCGCGAGCTCCCGATCCAACCAGCCTACTCGGCGGCGCGCATCACGCTGCCGCGCGAGCAGCGCCTTCGCCTCGCACGCGACGACGACGGCCGATTCACCTTCGACATCCAGGAAGGCAGCTGATGCTCTCGAAGCGAAACCCGCAACTCAACGCGCACGGTGAACTGATCCACCTGCTCTCGATCGAGGGCCTGCCGCGCGCGGTGATCCACCACATCCTCGACACCGCAGGCACCTTCCTGAGCGTCAACGACCGCGACGTGAAGAAGGTGCCGCTGCTGCGCGGCAAGAGCGTGTTCAACCTGTTCTTCGAGAACAGCACGCGCACCCGCACCACGTTCGAGATCGCCGCCAAGCGGCTGTCGGCCGACGTGATCAACCTCGACATCGCGAAATCGAGCGCGGCCAAGGGCGAGAGCCTGCTCGACACCATCGCCAACCTGTCGGCGATGCATGCCGACATGTTCGTCGTGCGGCACGGCGAGAGCGGCGCGCCCTACCTGATCGCGCAGCACTGCGCGCCGCACGTGCACGTGGTGAACGCCGGCGACGGCCGCCATGCGCACCCGACGCAGGGGCTGCTGGACATGTACACGATCCGGCACTTCAAGAAGGACTTCAGCAACCTGACGGTGGCGATCGTCGGCGACATCCTGCACTCGCGCGTCGCGCGCTCCGACATCCATGCGCTGAGCACGCTGGGCGTGCCCGAGATCCGCGCGGTCGGCCCGAAGACGCTGGTGCCGGGTGACCTGAAGGAGATGGGCGTGCGCGTGTGCCACGACATGGCCGAGGGCATCCGCGGCGCCGACGTGATCATCATGCTGCGCCTGCAGAACGAGCGCATGAGCGGCGCGATGCTGCCGAGCGCCGGCGAGTTCTTCAAGAACTATGGCCTCACCGACGAGAAGCTCGCGCTCGCCAAGCCCGATGCGATCGTGATGCACCCGGGGCCGATCAACCGCGGCGTCGAGATCGATTCGTCGGTGGCCGACGGCAAGCAGAGCGTGATCCTGCCGCAGGTCACCTTCGGCATCGCGGTGCGCATGGCCGTGATGTCCACCATCGCCGGAAACAACGCATGAAACTCCTGATCAAGAACGGCCGGCTGATCGACCCGGCCTCGGGCCTGGACCAGACCGGCGACCTCGCGATCGCGGCCGGCCGCATCGTCTCGATCGGCAGCGTGAACGCCGATTTCC
>NZ_JBFUFP010000170.1:0-7775 GCF_056403375.1 Rhizobacter sp. P2_H2 | reverse complement strand
GGCCTGTGGCGCGCGCTCGATGCGCTGGTGACGACGCCGGGCCGGCGCGCCGCGCAGGTCGCGAGCGCGCAGCAGCGGCTGCTGTCGCGCCGCTTCAGCTCCGAAGGCTTCGCGACGCGCCATGTCGAACTGAGCCGACGACTCGTCGGTGCGGGCCACGAGCCGGCGCCGGTTTCCACCACGTCCTTGCGCACACCCTGATGACGACGACACCGCCCCGCCGCCCCCGCCTCGGCGTGGACTTCCACACCTGGGACGGCATCTTCCAGGGCTCGCGCAGCCACATCCTCGGGCTGTACCGCGAGGCGATCCGGCTCGCGCCGGACATCGACTTCGTGTTCCTGCTCGACGGCACCGACAGCCTGCGCGACGCGCATGCCGAATTCGGTGCGCCGAACGTCGAACTGGTGCGCATGCCGCACCAGCGCGCGCCGATCCGTCTCGGGGTGCAACTGCCGTGGCTGCAGTGGAAGCACCGCATCGACCTGCTGCACATGCAGTACCGGCTGCCGTTCGTGCGCACCGGTGCGTGCGCGTGCACGATCCACGACCTGCTGTTCGAGACGCATCCGCAGTTCTTTCCGCGCGGCTTCGTGCTGCAGTCGAAGCTGACGTTCCGGCATGCGGCGCGGCGCGCGAAGCTGCTGTTCGCGGTGAGCCAGTTCTCGAAGGGCGAGATCGCGCGGCTGTACGGCGTGCCGGCCGACGACATCGCGATCACCTACAACGGCGTGGATCCGCAGCGTTTCAAGCCCGGGCCGGAGGGTGCCGACGCGGTGCGCGAGCTCGGGCTGGAGCCGGGCGGCTACCTGCTGACGGTGGGGCGCCTGGAGCCGCGCAAGAACCACGAGACGCTGATCCACGCGTATGCCGAGCTGGGGGCCGATGCGCCGCCGCTGGTGGTCGTCGGGCAGCGCGATTTCAGCTACGAGCAGATCGACCGGGCCGTCGTGGCGCACGGGTTGCAGCAGCGCGTGCGCTTCCTGTCGAAGGTGGGCGACCAGGCGCTTCCGGCGGTGATGCGGCATGCGATGGCATTCGCGTACCCGGCCTTCGCCGAGGGCTTCGGGATGCCGGTGGCCGAGGCGATGGCGAGCGGCGTGCCGGTGATCACGTCCAACACCACCTCGCTGCCCGAGGTGGGCGGCGCGGCGGCGCTGTATGCCGACCCGAATTCCAGCGCCGAGCTGGCCGCCGCGCTGCGGCAGGTGATCGGCGATGCCGGGCTGCGCGAGCGCATGCGCGAGCAGGGCCTGGCGCAGGTGCGCAAGTTCGACTGGCAGCAATCCGCGCAGGTGCTGGTGCATGGCGTGCGCAGCTTCTTCGCACCGCGGTTCGAGAACCTCGGCGCGCTCAATCCCACCTCCACACCCGACCGATGATGACCAAGACCCTCCGCATCCTCGGCACGCGCGGCGTGCCGGCCGCCCACGGCGGTTTCGAGACCTTTGCCGAGCACCTGGCGCTGTACCTGGTGGAGCGCGGCTGGCGCGTGATCGTGTACTGCCAGGAGGACGGCACCGGCCCGGTGTTCGAGGACAGCTGGCGCGGCGTCGAGCGGGTGCGCATGCCGGTGGATGCACCGGGGCCGAAGGGCACGATCGCGTTCGACTGGCAGGCCACGCGCCATGCCGCGAAGCACCGCGACCTGTGCCTGACGCTCGGCTACAACACGGCGGTGTTCTGTGCGCTGCTGCGGCTGAAGGGGGTGCCGAACCTGATCAACATGGACGGCATCGAGTGGTCGCGCGCGAAGTGGGGCGGTGTCGCGAAGACCTGGTTCTGGATGAACGACTGGGCCGGTTGCTGGCTGGGCAACCACCTGGTCGCCGACCACCCGGAGATCAAGCATCACCTGGGCACGCGCGTGAACGCGAACAAGGTGACGACGATCGCCTACGGGGCCGACCCGCTGCGCGACATGCCGACCGGCCCGGTGCACGGCCTGGGGCTGGAACCGGGCCGCTACCTGACGCTGGTAGCCCGACCCGAGCCCGAGAACTCGATCCTGGAAGTGGTGCAGGGCTTCTCGCGCGCGCCGCGCGGCGTGACGCTGACGGTGCTGGGCAACTACTCGCCGGACAACGCGTACCACCGTGCGGTGAAGGAAGCGGCGAGCGCCGAGGTGAAGTTCGTCGGTGCGATCTACGACAAGCCGACGGTGCAATCGTTGCGTTTCCACAGCATGGCCTACGTGCACGGCCACCAGGTGGGCGGCACCAACCCGTCGCTGGTGGAGGCGCTGGGGGCGGGCAATGCCGTGATCGCGCACGACAACCGATTCAACCGCTGGGTGGCCGGCCCGCAGGCGGGTTATTTCAGCGGCGCGGACGGATTCGCGACGGCGCTGGAAGCGGTGCTGAAGGATCCGGCACGACTGGCCACGATGCAGCAAGCCAGCCGCAGCCGCTTCGAAGAATGCTTCACCTGGAACCACATCCTGGCCCAGTACGAGCAATTGCTTCTGCAATGGTTGCCCGCAACGTCCGATGCCGGCATTCGAGAGCGTGCCTCCTGAGATGCAGTGCCCGCCCGCTTGTCGGTCACTTCAGTCTTTTCCCCTCCACCAGAGCGGCTGGTGCTTCGCGGCGGGTGGGGCCCTGCGCTGGGGGCGATTTCTGAGGCGACGAAGAAGCTTGGTTTCGGGGGTGGCGCGCGYCAGCGCGCTTCGTAGACATACTCATCGGCTGTGTTTGACCACARCGAACGAAGTGAGCGGAGGGAGTTTGCCGATGCACCCCCGAAGCCGAGCTTCTTCGTGGAGTCGGCGCCCCCGGGGCGCCGACCGCCTCGGCATGAGCCCCCAGCGCAGGGCCCCACCCGCCGCGACACGCAGAAACAGAAGCGACAACCCCCTCACACGAACGCATCGCCCATTCAGGGGGGAGACCCCTCCCACCGGCCCTGCCCTTGCTTACGATCTCTTGTTGCCCCCGGCGCAAGAGAGCGAAGCCATGATGTCCCTGCCTGTCGAGGTCGAAGTTGCGAAGGCACTCATCGACGATTCCGCGTTCGTCACCATCCGCGGCGTGCGGCTGTCGCTCGATGAACTGATCGAGCCGCGCTTGGCCGACATCGCCTACCTCGATGAATTGCGATCGCGCATGCAGTCGGCCTCGCCCTACCCCCACCTCGTCGTGCAGGACTGGTTCAACCCTCGCCTGCTCGAGCTGGTTCATGAAGAATTCGACGTGCTCCCCCGCGACCACTGGAGCACCCAGACCAACGCCTATGCCCGCGTCGAGCGCTCGCGCGTCGGCGCCCGCATGGGGCCGGCCAGCCAGCTGTATTTCTGGACGCTCGGCTCCAGCTTCTTCCTGCATGCGCTCTCGCACATCAGCGGCGTGCCCGACCTCGTCAACGATGCCCACCTGTTCGGCGGCGGCCTGCACGAGACGCTGTCCGGCGGCTCGTTCGGCATCCATGCCGATTTCGACCGCCACCCGCGCACCGCCCTCCACAACGAGATGGTGTTCATCACCTACCTCAACAAGAACTGGCAGCCGCCGTGGCACGGCGCGCTCGAGCTGTGGGACGCCGACCGCAAGCAATGCGTCGGCACCGTCGAACCCGAGTTCGGCCGCTCGATCCTGATGAGCCACGGCCGCACCCACTACCACGGCCATTCGCAGCCGCTCGCGGTGCCGGAAGGCGTCACGCGGCGCTCCATCGCGGCCTACTACTACGCCAACCGCTTCGCCCGTGAAGACCGCCGCGAAGCCATGCTGTCCACCTACCTGTTCGCGAGCCGCAGCGACCGCAGCAAACAGTTTCTGAAGCAGATCCTGCCGCCGATCGTCATCTCGGCGATCAAGCGGCTGACGCGCCGATAATCCCTACCCCCACGTCAACGAACAACAACGAGCCCAGGAAGAAAGAAGCCGCCATGTCCACGCCCTCCACCCCGCCGACCCCGCTGTCCGTCCTCCCCGTCATCATGGCCGGTGGCAGCGGCACGCGGCTGTGGCCGCTGTCGCGCGCCGGCTTCCCGAAGCAGTTCCTCGTGCTGTCGGGCAACCAGAGCCTGTTCCAGCAGGCGGTGCAACGCGTCGAAAGCCTCGGCGCCGCCGACATCGCGGTGCAGGCGCCGCTCATCGTCGGCAACGAGGAGCACCGCTTCCTCGTGCTCGACCAGCTGCGCGAGTTGCGCACCGATCCCGCCGCCGTCGTGCTCGAGCCGCAAGGCCGCAACACCGCGCCCGCGATGACGCTCGCCGCACTTGCCGGCATCGAGAACGGGCAGGACCCGATCCTCGTCGTGACCGCCGCCGACCACGTCGTCACCAAGCCCGCGGCCTTCACCGCGGCGCTGCAGCGGGCCGTGCGCGCCGCCGCCGACGGCGCCATCGTCGTCCTCGGCATCACGCCCGACCGCCCCGAGACCGGCTACGGCTACATCCGCAGCACGCCCGACGGCAAGGTCGCGCAGTTCGTCGAGAAGCCCGACCTGGCCACCGCCGAGCACTACCTGCGCGAAGGCCAGTACCTGTGGAACAGCGGCATGTTCGTGCTGAAGGCCTCGKTGTGGCTGGCCGCGCTGGAGCACTTCCGCCCCGACATCGCCGCCGCCACCCGCGCCTCGTGGGCCGCGCGCAGCAGCGATGCGAAGTTCGTGCGCCCCGGCAAGGCCGAGTTCGCCGCGGTGCCGTCCGAATCGGTCGACTACGCGGTGATGGAACGCTGCCCCGGCAGCCCCTTCGACATCCGCATGGTCGCGCTGGACGCCGGCTGGAACGACCTGGGCGCCTGGGACGCGGTCTGGCAGGTGGCCGACAAGGACGGCCGCGGCAACGCGAGCGTCGGCGACGTGTTGCTGCAGGACAGCGACAACACGCTGGTGCATGCCACCAGCCGGCTGGTCAGCGTGATCGGCCTGAGCGACGTGGTCGTCGTCGAGACGCCCGATGCGGTGATGGTCAGCGACCGCGCCCGCAGCCAGGAGGTCAAGAAGATCGTCGGCGAGCTCGGCGCGCGCGGCCGCGGCGAGCACAACCTGCACCGCAAGGTGCATCGCCCCTGGGGCTGGTACGACAGCATCGACTCCGGCGCGCGCTTCCAGGTCAAGCGCATCCTGGTCAACCCGGGCGCCTCGCTGAGCCTGCAGATGCACCACCACCGCGCCGAACACTGGATCGTCGTCTGCGGCACCGCCGAGATCACCAACGGCGACAAGGTGATGATCCTCACCGAGAACCAGAGCACCTACATTCCCCTCGGCCAGACGCACCGGCTCGCGAACCCCGGCAAGGTGCCGCTGGAAATCATCGAAGTCCAATCGGGCTCGTACCTCGGCGAGGACGACATCGTCCGCTTCGAGGACACCTACGGGCGAACCAAGTAAAGACAGGGATCCTTTCATGACCATCCTCGTGACCGGCGGTGCCGGCTTCATCGGCAGCAACTTCGTGCTGGACTGGCTGGCGCAGAGCGACGAGACCGTCGTCAACCTCGACGCGCTGACCTATGCCGGCAACCTCGAGAACCTCGCGTCGCTGAACGGCAACCCTCGCCATGTGTTCGTGAAGGGCGACATCTGCGACCGCGCGCTGGTCGACGCGACGCTCGCGCAGCACCGGCCGCGGGCGATCGTGCACTTCGCCGCCGAGAGCCACGTCGACCGCAGCATCCACGGCCCCGGCGCGTTCATGCGCACCAACATCGACGGCACCTTCACGCTGCTCGAAGCCGCGCGCGGCCTGTGGAGCACGCTCGAGGACGAGGCGAAGGCGGCGTTCCGCTTCCACCACGTCAGCACCGACGAGGTCTACGGCTCGCTGTCGCCGACCGACCCGGCCTTCGCCGAGACCAAGGGCTTCGAGCCGAACAGCCCCTACTCGGCCAGCAAGGCGGCCAGCGACCACTTGGTGCGCGCGTGGCACCACACGTACGGCCTACCGGTCGTCACCACGAACTGCAGCAACAACTACGGGCCGTACCACTTCCCCGAGAAGCTGATCCCGCTGATGATCGTCAACGCGCTGGCGGGCAAGGCACTGCCGATCTACGGCGACGGCCAGAACGTGCGCGACTGGCTGTACGTGCGCGACCACGCGAGCGCGATCCGCGCGGTGCTGGCGGGCGGGCGCGTCGGCGAGACCTACAACATCGGCGGCTGGAACGAGAAGACCAACCTGGAGATCGTCCACACGATCTGCGCGCTGCTCGACGAGTTGAAGCCCGATGCGGCCGGCTCGTACAAGCGCCTGATCACCTACGTGAAGGACCGCCCGGGCCACGACCGCCGCTACGCGATCGATGCGCGCAAGGTCGAGCGCGAGCTCGGCTGGCGCCCGGCCGAGACCTTCGACACCGGCATCCGCAAGACGGTGCAGTGGTACCTCGACAACGCCGGCTGGGTCGCCAACGTGCAGAGCGGCGGCTACCGCGACTGGGTCGCGAAGAACTACGGCGAGGCGGCGGCCGCATGAAGATCCTGTTGCTCGGCAAAGGCGGCCAGGTCGGCTGGGAGTTGCAGCGCGCCCTGGCGCCGCTCGGCGAGCTGACCGCGCTCGATTTCGACACGCCGGGTGCGCTGAAGGCCGACTTCTCGAGGCCCGACACGCTGGCCGCGACGGTGCGTGCGGTGAACCCGGACGTGATCGTCAATGCCGCGGCGCACACCGCGGTCGACAAGGCCGAGGGCGAGCCGGCGCTGGCACGCGCGATCAACGCGACCGGCCCCGGCGTGCTGGCGCGCGAGGCGGCGGCGCTCGGCGCCTGGCTGGTGCACTACAGCACCGACTACGTGTTCGACGGCAGCGGCCACGCGCCGCGCCGCGAAGACGCACCGACCGGCCCGCTCAGCGTCTACGGCCAGACCAAGCTCGAGGCCGAGGAGCTGATCCGCGGCAGCGGCTGCAAGCACCTGATCCTGCGCACCAGCTGGGTCTACGCCGCGCGCGGCGGCAACTTCGCGCGCACGATGCTGCGGCTGGCCGGCGAGCGCGACAAGCTGACGGTGATCGACGACCAGATCGGCGCGCCGACCGGTGCCGACCTGCTGGCCGACGTCAGCGTGCACGCGCTGCGCGCCGCGATGGCCGACGCGAAGCTCGCCGGCACGTACCACGCGGTGGCCGCCGGCGAAACCAGCTGGCACGGCTATGCGCGCTTCGTCATCGAATGGGCGCGTGCGCGCGGCCACGCGATCAAGGTGGCGCCCGAGGCGATCGAGCCGGTGCCGACCACCGCGTTCCCGACGCCGGCGAAGCGCCCGCTGAATTCGCGGCTGTCGTGCGACAAGCTGAACCAGGCCTTCGGGCTGCGCATGCCGGCGTGGCAGGCCGGCGTCGAACGCATGCTCACTGAAGTGCTGGGCTGACAACACTCGTTTGGGAGAACATATGAACCGCAAAGGCATCATCCTCGCCGGGGGCTCCGGTACCCGGCTGCACCCGGCGACGCTCGCGCTGAGCAAGCAGCTGATCCCGGTGTACGACAAGCCGATGATCTATTACCCGCTCAGCGCGCTGCTGCTGGCCGGCATCCGCGAGATCCTGATCATCAGCACGCCGCAGGACACGCCGCGCTTCCAGCAGCTGCTGGGCGACGGCCGGCAGTGGGGTCTCGACCTGACCTACGCGGTGCAGCCGAGCCCGGACGGCCTCGCGCAGGCCTTCCTGATCGGTGAGCAGTTCCTGGCCGGCGCGCCGAGCGCGCTGGTGCTGGGCGACAACATCTTCTACGGCCATGACCTGGGCACCCGGCTGACGGACGCGGCCACGCGCACCAGCGGCGCGACGGTGTTCGCCTACCCGGTGACGGATCCGGAGCGC
>NZ_JBFUFP010000169.1:0-7796 GCF_056403375.1 Rhizobacter sp. P2_H2 | reverse complement strand
ATCGGGCCCCGGGCAGCCCTGCTGCAGCGACGGCACCGCCGCCTGCGCCAGCGCGGCCGCCACGTCGAGCTGGCCGTTGTTCTCGGCCACCAGCGCACGGACCAGGTTGGCGCGCGCAGTGCTGTCAGCCTCGTCCGCCTCGGTGCCCGCCATGCTGGTGCGGATCTCCTCGGCCAGCATGCCGGCTTCGCCGATGCGGCCGTTCTGCGCCAGCACGATCGCGCGCGCGAGCTGCAGGCGGCGGATCGTCTGCGCCGGCCGCGGCGAGATCGCCTCCTGCTCGTGCTGCAGCTGCAGCAGCGCCTTCAGCGCCGGCTCCGGGCGGTCGTAGCCCTGGCGCACCAGCTGGTCCGATTGCTCGATCACGCCGGCCGCCGCCGCGCCGGCAGCGAACAGCAGCCACGCGACACCCGCGCACCGGAACCCGCAGCGGAACCCGCGCCCGACCGTCATGCGCGGCCCTCGAGCAGCGGCCCGCGCAGCAGCGTCAGCGTGACCTGCCCGTCGCGCCAGGCGGATTCCAGCGCGGCGGTGATCGCCTGCAGCCCCTGCACCGTCTGCGCATGCAGCAACCCGACGCCGTAGGCCCGGTTGCGCCCGTGCGCCTTCGCCAGGTACAAGGCGGTGTCGACCAGGTTGATCGCCGGCTCCCACGCGACCGCCAGGCCGGTCGGCTCGATCGGGAAGCTCGCGTAGCCGATCGAGCCGGTCACCGCGATCTCGCGGCCCTGCCAGCGCACCGGCACCTGCCCCACCGCATCGAGCAGCCGCTGCGCCAGCGCATCCACCTGCTCGCGCGACAGCGACTGCACGACCACCAGGAATTCCTCGCCGCCCCAGCGCACGACCAGGTCGGGCTCGCGCAAGGCATCGRCCAGGCGCTGCGCCATCGCGACCAGCACCGCGTCGCCGGCCGCATGGCCGTGCTCGTCGTTGATGCGCTTGAAGTGATCGATGTCGAGCAGGAACACGGTGCCGGCCAGCTGGCCGTCGACCGACATCTGCTTCATCGCCGCCTGGAAGTAGCGCCGGTTCGCGAGGCCGGTCAGCGGGTCGCGTTCGCTCTGCACCTTCAGCTGCGCATTGCTGTGCGCGAGCGCCTGGTTGGTGCGGCGCACGCGGCGCATCATCAGCAGCACCACCGCGAACGACAGCACGAAGGTCGCCGCGAGCAGCCACCACAGGCGCTGCTGCAGGTCGCGGCGCTGCAGCTGCGTGCTCTTGATCGCGTTGTCGCTGTTCAGCAGCGCGAGCGCGCGGCCGCGGCGGTCGCTGTCGAACTGCTCCTGCAGTTCGAGGATGGCCTTCTGCTGGTCGCGTTGCACCAGCTTGTCGGCGATCGCACGGTGGCGGTGCAGCGCCTGCACCGCGGCGGTGGCGGCGCCGGCCTTCTCGAGCGCGGTGCCGAACTCCAGCAGCACGTCGGACACCAGCGGCGCATCGCCGCGGCGCTCGGCCATCGACAGCGCGAGTTCGACGTGCCGCTTGCCGTCGGCCACGTCGCCCAGGCCGATGTGGGCCAGGCCCATGTTCCACAGCGCGATGATCTCGCTGCTGGTGTCGCGCACCTCGCGCGTCAGCGGCAGCGCCTCCTGCGCGCGGCGCAGCGCGGTGCGGTAGTCGCCGCGCTGCAGGAAGAAGTCCGACATGTTGGCCAGCAGCAGCGCCTCGTCGAGCTTGGCGCCGGCCTCGTGCGCATAGTTGATCGCGGACTGCATCGAATGCAGCTCCGCGGCGACCTCGGTCGGCCCGTCGAGCAGGATGCCCTGGATGTTGTGCACGCGGGCCAGCGAGATCTTGTCGTCGGCCGCGGTCGCGATCGCCAGCGCCTCGGCATTGGTGCTGCGCGCGCGCTCGGGCTGCTGCGCTTTGTAGAGCGAGTAGGCGGCGCGCGAGCGGGCCTCGGCGCGGCGCCAGGCGACGCCGAGCTGGTCCGCAAGGTCGATCTCCTGAAGATGCAGCCGCACCGCGTCGTCGAGCTTGCCGGCGCGCTGCTTGGCCTTCGAATGCGCGGCCAGGAAACGCAGGCGGCTCGCGGCCGGCGTCGACGCGGGCAGTTCGGCTGCGGCGGCATTCAGCAGCTGGTCGGCCTCGCGCGCGTCGCCGCTCTTCAGCGCCATGCTGGCCTGGATCAGCCGCGCCGCCGCGTCGGTGGCGGGCGTCGCCTGCTGCCGCAGCCGGCGGGCGCAGTCGGTGGCCGCGTCGAATTCCGAGGCCTCGGTGTGCATCAGGCCCTGCAGCGTGAGCGCGTCGACCCACTCGCCGCTGCCGATCGCGAGCGCGGCGACGCGCGTGCGCAGCAGCGCGGCCGTGTCGGATGGATGGGCACGGCCGGTCGATTCGAACTCGGCGAACGCGCTGTCGGATGCCACCTGCACGGCCGAGGCGGAGGCCGGTGCCGACGGAGGGGCCGGCGCGGCGCGCACGCTGCCGCACGCGAGCGCGGCGATCAGCACGCAGCTCAGGCGCAGGAGGAAAGCCCCAGGGGCACGCAGGATCGGGACCATCGGTGGATATCGACCAGCAAAGGGCGGACCTGAGGTTCCAGCGGACTGCTCAGCGCCCGGGACGGCGCCGCAGCAGCGCGTGCAGCAGGATGGCACCGAAGGTCGCGGTGCCGATGCCGCCGAGCGTCAGGCCGCCGAACTTCAGCGTGTAGTCGCCGGTGCCGAGGATCAGCGTGACCGCGGCGACGATCAGGTTCGTGTTGTCGCCGAAGTCGACCCGGTTGTCGACCCAGATCTTGGCGCCGGCCACCGCGATCAGCCCGAACACGACGATGCTGACGCCGCCCATCACCGCCAGCGGGATGGCCTGGATCAGCGCACCGAACTTGGGACTGAAGCCGAGCACGATCGCGATCAGCGCAGCCACCACGAACATCGCGGTCGAGTAGATCCTGGTCGCGGCCATCACGCCGATGTTCTCGGCATAGGTCGTCACGCCGGTGCCGCCGCTCGCGCCGCTGACCATCGTGGCCAGCCCGTCGCCGATGAAGGCGCGGCCCATCAGCGCGTCGAGCGGCTTGCCGGTCATCGCGCCGACCGCCTTCAGGTGGCCGAGGTTCTCGGCCGCGAGGATCACCGCGACCGGCGCGATCAGCAGCATCGCATCGGCCTGGAACACCGGCGTCGCGAAGCCCGGCAGGCCGAACCACGCGGCCGCGGCGACGCCGGACAGGTCGAGCGGCTTACCCAGGCCGAAGCCGTTGGCGAGCACCGCGTAGACGACGCTCGCGGCCAGCAGGCCGACCAGGATCAGCAGCCGTTGCGTCATGCCGCGCGTGTACACCGCGACCAGCCCGACGCTCAGGAACGTGACGGCCTGCATCCAGGCGTCGAACGGCGTCGGCGCCATGTTCTTGATCGGCACGCCCGCCAGGTTCAGGCCGATCACCGCGACGACCGCGCCGGTGACGACCGGCGGCATCAGCGACTCGATCCACGCGGTGCCGGCGGCCGTGACGGCCAGCCCGATCAGCAGCACGACCGCGCCGCAGGCGACGATGCCGCCGAGCGCGACGCCCAGGTTGGCGTTCGGGCCGTGGCCGGCATAGCCGCTGGCGGCGATGACGACGCCGATGAACGCGAAGCTCGAGCCCAGGTAGCTCGGCACCTTGCCGCCGACCACCACGAAGAAGATCAGCGTGCCGATGCCGCTCATCAGGATCGCGACGTTCGGGTCGAACCCCATCAGCAGCGGCGCCAGCACGGTGGCGCCGAACATCGCGATCACGTGCTGCACGCCCATCGCGAAGGTCTGCGGCCACGGCAGGCGCTCGTCGGGCGCGACGACCACGCCGGGTTGGGCGCTGCGGACGCGCCAGGTGGGGAGGGACATGTCGTGCTCCTGTGTTCTTCTGCGATGCGCACCCGGGGCGGTGCGCGACGCAGTGTAGGAGCGCGGCAGAAACGAGTCACCCGGGCCGGCACCGATGGTCGGCGCGCCCGGGTAACAGTGGGAACTGAATTCGACGGATGTGAAAAAAAGAGGGGAAACGGGACAGGTGCCGGGGGCTCGCTCTCATCCACCCCGGCTTGCCCGTTCCCCCTTGGACGTCACATACGTCTGGAAATCAACGCGCGCCGCGGACGCTGCCGGGCGGCGGGAACAACGACAGCTGCGCCGGAGCGCGGCTCGATTGCAGGACCTTGAACGACCGGTCGGCGGCGTTGCCGGCCTGCGGCGTGATGCGCGTCACGCTCGGCTGGCTGGTCGGGCGGACGATCATGTGTTCGGTGCGGGGTGCCATCGCGAGCCCCTTCAGTGGCCGACCAGCCATTGGCTGGGGGCGAATTCGCTCGGGCGCACGGTGACCATCTCGGCCGCCGCCGGCGACAGCACGTTGGCGGCACGCGCCAGCCAGTGCCTGACGTTGCCACCGCCCTGCCCGGTCGCGGGCTGGGCCAGGCGCAGCAGCGAAGAGGCGCCGCCACGGCAGCTCGGGGTGGCCGGGCGGGCCCGGCGGGAAGAAGGCGTACGACGATGAAACAGCGACATGGCAACGACGTCCTTGTGTTGGAGCTGCTGCCGGCGTGGAGCGGGAGAGTCACCGGACTGGCAGTCTGTGCGCACTGATGCGCAGCTTCCATGCCAGCCTGCTTTCGGGTCTTGCGACCCCGCTTCGGACCAAAAATGCCGCGTGACGAAGTCCGTGCCGGCCGAATTGTGGCCAGACGGTAAGGTCGCGGTTACAGACTTGACCGGATTCGTCGATCCGCCGCACTTATTTCAAACCCGCTTTTCAAGCACGGTTACAAGGGCCGGCCACGACCGCTCAGGGGCCGTGCCGCGCCGCTCATCTATTTGGCACGCACGTGCTCGACGACGAGTCGGATGCCCTCCTCATCCGACAGCACCCGCCGGTGGCCGAGGCCGCTCGTCGTGGCCAGCCGGGCATCGGGCAGGGCCTGCTGCAGCGCCCGGCTGCCGGCCAGCGGCGCGACGCGGTCGCCCTCGTCGTGCAGCAGCAGCGTCGGCTGGGCCAGCCGCTCGCCCAGCCACGCCGGCTCGAACTGCTGCAGCGGCACGCCCTCGCGGCGCTCGATCGCGGCACCCATCCGCTCGGCCAGCCCGGCGCCCAGCCCGAAGCTGCCGCTGAACCAGTGCAGGAAGAGGCCGGGCGGCGGCGACGGGGCGATCAGCGCCAGCCGCTTCACCGGCAGGCCGCTGGCGGCGGCATGGCCGGCCGCCAGCGCACCCAGCGAATGTGCGACCACGGCATGCAGCGGGCCGAGCCGGGCCGAGGCCGCCCACAGCGCGCGCACGAACTGCGGCAGCGTCGAGCGCCACGCGGCGCTGCGGCCGTGCGCCGGGAAATCCAGCAGCACCGGCGCGAAACCGGCCGCCGCCAGCGCATCGCCGAGCGGCCGCATCTGCAGCGCGTCACCGGCCCAGCCGTGCACCAGCAGCACGGTCGGCAGCCCGGCGGGCTGGTCGGCGCGGCGGTAGACCGCGACCGTGCCCTGCTCGAACGGCCAGTGCGACAGCTGCCAGCCGGCCGGCACGGCGCGCCGCCGCGCCGTCAGCTTCAACGGCAGCGGCGTGAAGAACAGCCGCAGCGCGAGCCGCATGCCCAGTCCGGGCGCGATCGACTGCGTGCCGCGCAGCGCGGCGCCGATCCAGCGCGCGCTGCGGCTGGCGGCGTAGAAGGCGGTGGCGGGGTTGGGCGTGCTCATCAGAAGCAGCCGAAATCGGCATTGCTGTGCGGCACGGCAGCCACCACGCGCCACAACGACCACGCGCCGCGCAGCAGCGCAGCGACGACCAGGGCGGACACGACGATCATCAGCATGGCAATCTCCTTGATTTCGCACGCACGTGCGAAATGTGTGGGCAGGGAACGGCGAACGGGGCGGGCATGGCTTCAGGCCTGGAGGGAGCGGATGAGCCGTTCGTAGGCCGACCAGCAGCGGTCGGCGGCGCGCGGCTCGCGCAGGAAACGGGCTTCGCGCATCAGCGCGACGAACAGGCCGTCCATCTCGAAGACGAGCTGGTCGGCGTCGGTGTCGGCGCGCAGGTGGCCGGCGTCGATGGCCTGGATCACGGTGCGCTTGAGCGCGCTGCGCCAGCGCATCACGTGGTCGAGCAGCAGGTCGCGCAGCGGGCCTTCGCGGTCGTCGAACTCGAAGGCGCCGGCGCAATAGAGGCAACCGGTGCGGATCTCGACATCGCGCGCACGCTGCAGCCACAGCCGCATGATCGCGTTCAGCCGCGGCAGGCCGCGCGGCTCGCGCATCGCGGGCACGAAGACATCCTGCAGGAAACGGCGGTCGTACTCGTCGATCACCGCGATCTGCAGCGCCTCGCGCGAGCCGACGCGCGAGAACACGCCGCTCTTCGACAAGCCCAGGCGCCGGGCGACCTCGCCGATCGTCAGGCTGTCGAGCCCGTCGGCGGCGGCCATGCCGAGCGCGGTGTCGAGGATCGCGGCGAGCGTGAGCCCGCTGCGTTCGGTCCGGGTTTCCATGCGGCGCAATTTAGCACGATCGTGCGAAGTGTCAAGCCGAGGTGTCGGACACCGCCGGCACCACCCATCGACAGGGGTTGCGGCGCCGTGGTACACCGCGTGACGGCACGCGACGGGGGTGGCGCGCCGGGAGAGAGGGAGCCGATGGCGCAGTCGGATGACGGATCGCGATTTCGCTGGCTGGTGGTCGGCCTGTGGCTGGTCGTGGTCGCGCTGCTGGCGGGGCTGAGCGCCTTCAGTGCCGACACGCTGTCGGCGGCGCGCGCGTATGTCGGCGGCGAGAGCCACTGGTCGAAGGGCCAGAAGGACGCGATCTACCACCTGTACCGCTACAGCGAATCGCATGACGCGCTCGACTACCGGCGCCACCTGGCGGCGCTCGCGGTGTCGCAGGGCGACCGGCTCGCCAGGCTCGAGCTCGACAAGCCCGTGCCCGACATGGCCGTGGTGCGCCGCGGCCTGCTGCAAGGCGGCAACCATGCGGACGACATCGATTCGATGGCCCGCCTCTACCGGCGCTTTCGCCACGTCGGCTTCATGGCCGAGGCCATCAGGACCTGGGCGGAAGGCGATGCGCAGATGGACGAGCTGAGCGCGCTCGGGCGCGACATGCATGCCCGCATCCTGGCCGGCGACAACGGCTCGCCGGAGCTGCGCTTGCTGGTGAGGCGGATCCCGCCGCTGAGCGAGCGATTGACCGAACTCGGGATGCGCTTCTCCGACTCGCTCGGCGAGGCCTCGCGCATCACGCGGCAGCTGGTGACGGCGACGACGCTCGGGCTCGGTGCATTGCTGGCCGCGGCCAGCGTGTGGTTGACGATGCGCATGCACCACGCGCAGCGCCGCACCGAACAGGCGCTGCGCGAAAGCGACGAGCGGCTCGCCACGGCGGCCGAGGGCGCGCACATCGGCGTGTTCGACTGGGATGTCGAGCACGATCGTGTGCAACTCGATGCCCGCGCGGCGGCCCATTTCGGGGTCGATGACGACCCGGGCTCGCGCAACGGCACGCAACTGTCGGCCGACAGGGTGGACCCGGCCGACCTGCCCGCGCTGCATGCGGCGCTCGCGCGGGCCGTGAATGGCGACGAGCTGGTGGAGCTGCGCTTTCGCGTGCTGTGGCGCGACGGCCGCGTGCGCCACCTGGAGATGAATGCGCGCCGCCGCCAGGTCGACGGCCGGCGCGCGGTGGGCCTGCTGTGGGACGTGAGCGACGACGTCGAGGCCGAGCAGCTGCGCCTCGACAAGGAGGCGGCCGAGCGCGCGAACCTGGCCAAGACGCAGTTCCTGTCGCGCGTGAGCCATGAGCTGCGCACGCCGCTGAACG
>NZ_JBFUFP010000168.1:0-7807 GCF_056403375.1 Rhizobacter sp. P2_H2 | reverse complement strand
GACCGGCTCGGTCGTGAACTGCCAGTTGTCGGCGGTGGGCAGGCCGACCGGGCGGGCGGCCAGGCGGATCTGCTGGTTCTCGAGGGAGGTGGGCATCGCGATGTCTCCTGGATATGTTGGTTTTGGGGGATGCCGTTTGATGGTAGCGCCGATGTCGACCTTGTCCGACAGGCGATCAGGCGGGGCGCCGACAGGGGGCGCCGGGGGGCGAACCTACAGTCGTCACACTGAAGGAGAAATCGAGATGAGCAAGCTCTTGTGGACCCTGTGCGTGACCGCACCGATCGTCGCGCTGGCGGCGGGTTGCGATTCGAGCGACCACCGCACCGTCGGGCAGAAACTGGATTCGGCGGTGTCGACGGCCGAGCAGGCGGCCAACGAGGTGAAGCAGAACGCGAAGCAGTCGGTCGCCGACGTGAAGACCGCGGCCCGCGATGCGTCGCAGGCGAGCCAGGACGGCACCTCGCAGATCGGTCAGTCGATCGCCGACGGGGCGATCACGGCATCGATCAAGGCCGACATCGCGAAGGATCCGGACCTCAGCGCGCTGCGCGTGAACGTCGACACGCACGATGGCAAGGTGGCGCTGTACGGCTCGGCACCGAGCGAGGACGCCCGCCAGCGGGCCGAGCGCATCGCGATGGCGGTAAAGGGCGTGAGCGGCGTCGACAACAAGCTGGCGATCGAGACGGCGCAGGTCAAGCGGTAGGAAGCACTTCCCCAAAAGAAAACGCGGCCCGGGGGCCGCGTTCGTCTTGCAGCAGGGCTTGCGCCCTGCGCTGCATCACAGCACGCGAATGTTCGCGGCTTGCAGGCCCTTCTGGCCTTGCTTCACTTCGAATTCAACGCGCTGGTTTTCCAGCAGCGTCTTGAAGCCGTTGCCTTGAATGTCACGGAAGTGGGCGAACAGGTCAGCGCCGCCCGCGTCTTGAGCGATGAAGCCGTAGCCCTTGCTCTCGTTGAACCACTTCACGGTACCGGTTTGCGTCGTCATGGACGTTTCCTATTTCTATCAGTAGTAATGCGGCAGCACATGCCGACGCATGCAGAGACACTCAAGCGTTATTCGKGGATTTCAACAGAACCGGGCTGGAACCAGCACGGCGTCGCAAAAGATCACTCACAACCACAGTCTTGCGTATACCTGTGCGGCGGAATATACACCACGGGTCGGGACATTCCGCACACCGTGTCGAGAATCGTCCCCGGTGACGGTGTTTCCACAMGACAGGCGGACGCGCCGGCAGCCACATCGCACAATGCCCGCCATTTGCGCGCCCGGTGCCCGCAAGGAGCTGCTGATGAAGACGAAAGCCGCCGTGGCCTGGAAGGCCGGCCACCCCTTGAGCATCGAGACGGTCGACCTGGCGGCGCCGCGCGCCGGCGAGGTGCTGGTGGAGGTGAAGGCGACCGGCATCTGCCACACCGACGAGTTCACGCTGTCGGGCGCCGATCCCGAAGGGTTGTTCCCGGCGATCCTCGGCCACGAGGGCGCGGGCGTGGTGCTGGAGGTCGGGCCGGGGGTCACGAGCCTGAAGCGCGACGACCACGTGATCCCGCTGTACACGCCGGAGTGCCGGCAGTGCAAGTTCTGCCTGTCGCGCAAGACCAACCTGTGCCAGCTGATCCGCGGCACGCAGGGCAAGGGGCTGATGCCGGACGCGACGAGCCGCTTCTCGATCGACGGCAAGCCGATCCTGCATTACATGGGCACATCGACCTTCAGCAACCACATCGTGGTGCCGGAGATCGCGCTGGCGAAGATCCGCAGCGACGCGCCGTTCGACAAGGTCTGCTACATCGGCTGCGGCGTGACGACGGGTGTCGGCGCGGTGCTCTTCACCGCGAAGGTGGAGGCGGGTGCGAACGTGGTCGTGTTCGGCCTGGGCGGGATCGGGCTGAACGTGATCCAGGGCGCGAAGATGGTGGGGGCCGACAAGATCATCGGCGTCGACCTGAACCCGGCGCGCGAGGCGATGGCGCGCAGCTTCGGCATGACGCACTTCATCAACCCGCGCGAGGTCGACAACGTGGTCGATGCGATCGTGCAGCTGACCGATGGCGGCGCCGACTACAGCTTCGAGTGCATCGGCAACACGACCACGATGCGGCAGGCGCTGGAGTGCTGCCACAAGGGCTGGGGGCAGAGCATCATCATCGGCGTGGCGGCGGCGGGGCAGGAGATCTCGACGCGCCCGTTCCAGCTGGTGACGGGCCGCGAGTGGAAGGGCTCGGCCTTCGGGGGTGCGCGCGGCCGCACCGACGTGCCGAAGATCGTCGACTGGTACATGGAAGGCAAGCTGCGCATCGACGAGCTGATCACGCACAAGCTGGCGTTGAACGACATCAACCACGGCTTTGACCTGATGAAGCGTGGCGAGTCGATCCGTTCGGTGGTGGTGTATGACTGAAAGCGTGACTGGCGGCGGGCCGGTGAAGACCTTGTCGGAGCAGGCGTGCTTCGGTGGCGTGCAAGGTTTTCACGAGCATGTGTCGGACGCGATCGGCCTGCCGATGCGCTTCGGCGTGTTCAGGCCGCCGCAGGCCGCGTCGGGACGCGTGCCGGTGCTGATCTACCTGGCCGGCCTGGAGTGCAACGAGCAGACCTTCGCGATGAAGGCGGGCGCACAGCAGCACGCGGCAAAGCTCGGGCTGATGCTCGTGACGCCGGACACGAGTCCGCGCGGCACCGGCATCGCCGAGGCCGATGCGTCGTGGGATTTCGGCACGGCGGCCAGCTTCTACCTCGATGCCACCGAAGCGCCGTGGCGCACGCACTGGCGCATGGCCAGCTGGCTGACGCAGGAACTGCCGGCGCTGATCGAAGCGCAGTTCGCGGCGGACACGAGCCGTCTCGGCCTGTTCGGGCACTCGATGGGTGGGCATGGCGCACTGACGCTGGGCCTGAAGCATCCAACGCTGTTCCGCAGCGTCTCGGCCTTCGCGCCGATTGCCGCGCCGATGCAGAGCCCGTGGGGCGACAAGGCGTTCCGTGGCTACCTGGGTGAAGACCGGCAGGCCTGGCGCGAGCACGATGCCACCGAGCTGGTGAAGGCCGGGGCGCGCACATCGCACCTGCTGATCGACCAGGGCCTGGCCGATCGATTCCTGGCGACGCAGTTGCATCCGGAGCTGTTCGAAGCTGCCTGCAACGCGGCCGGTCAGCCGTTGACCTTGCGACGCCATGCGGGCTTCGACCACGGCTACTACTTCATCTCGACCTTCATGGCCGACCACATCGCGCATCACGCCGAAGCGCTCTCGCGACAATGAAACTCTCAGTCCTGGATCAATCCGTCGCATTGAGCGGCCAAGGCGAAGACGCCGCCATCCGCGACACCCTCGAGCTCGCGCAGCACTGCGAAGCCCTCGGCTATGAGCGCTTCTGGGTCAGCGAGCACCACAGCCTGCCAACGATCGTCGGCAGCGCGCCCGAGATCGTGATGGCCGCGATCGCCGCCCGCACCAGCCGCATCCGCATCGGCAGTGCCGGCGTGATGCTGCCGCACTACGCGGCACTGAAAGTGTCCGAGCAGTTTCGCGTGCTCGAGGCGCTGGCACCCGGTCGCATCGACCTCGGTGTCGGCCGCGCTCCCGGCGGCGACATGCGCACCGCGCAGGCGCTCAATCCGCATGCGTATGGCAGTGCGGAGAATTTCCCGGAGCAGGTGCGTGACCTGCAGGCCTGGACCAGCGGCCTGCGCCATCGCGGCATCGTCGCGCACCCGCGCGGCGAGCATGCGCCGCAGGTGTGGATCCTCGGCAGCTCCGACTATGGCGCGCAGATGGCCGCGCAGTTCGGGCTGCCCTATGCGTTCGCCTATTTCTTCACCGACGGACAAGGCGCCGAGCAGGCGCTCGACCTGTACCACCGCCTCTACCAGCCGAGCGAGCGGCATCCCAAGCCACAGGCGACCGTCTGCGTCTGGGCCCTGGCGGCCGATACCGAAGAGACCGCGCTGCACTTGGCCTTGAGCCGCGAGCGCTGGCGCGTCGACCGCAACCGCGGCCTGCTCGGGCCGCTGCAGTCTCCGGATCAGATCGCCGCGCGTGGCTTCACGCCGGACGAGATGGCGGTCATCGAGCCGATGCGGCGCAAGGCGTTTGTCGGCACGGCTGCGCAAGTGGCCGACAAGCTGCGCGCGCTCGCCAGCGATTTCGGGCTGGAAGAACTCGTGATCAACACCTGGGCGCACGATCCCGCGGTGCGGCGGCATTCGTATGCGCTGCTCGCGCGACAATTCGCCGCATGAACCAGATCGATTTCGAACTGCGCGGCGACTTCATCCCGCTCGATGCCCTGTTGAAGGCCACCGGCGTGTGCCACAGCGGAGGCGCCGCGAAGACGATGGTGGCCKAGGGCAAGGTCGAGGTCGATGGGCAGACCGAACTGCGCAAGACCTGCAAGATCAGGGCGGGGCAGGTGGTCGGCCTGACCGGCACGCGCATTCGCGTGCTGGTGCCGACGCAGCCCGCCCCGGAAGGTGCCTGGAAGGCGACAGATCAGAAGCGATAGTTCACGCCGACCGAGAACAGGTCGGTGTTGTCCTTGATGTCCAGCGCCTTCACGCGGTACCGCTCCCATTCACCACGGATCGCGGTGTTCTTCGACAGGTCGTACTGAACGCCCGCACCGTACTTCACGTCGGTGCCGCGCTCGCTGTCGTTCACGCCGTTGACCGTGCGATCGGCCTTGCCGTTGTAGACACCCACGCGGCCCAGCAGCGAGAAGTCCTGCGCCACCGGGAAGGTGCCGACGGCGTCGAGGAACACGCCGTTGTTCAGCTTCAGCTCACTGCCGCTGGCGCTGTACTTGCCCAGCCCGACCCAGCCGCCTTCCAGGCTGAAGTTCGGCGTGAACTGGTAGCCGCCGTAGATCTTGCCGCCGGTGTCGGTGGTGTCGATGTCCAGCCCGCCGATGTTGTCGCCGTGGAACTTGGTCGTGCCGATGCTGCCGCCGACGTACGGGCCGGGTTGCACCGATTGGGCGTGCGCTGCGAGTGCCATCAGCGAGGCGGCCGAGGCGATGATGAGTTTGCTGCTCAGTTTGATCATGCTTTCACTCCTGTTTCTCTCAGTAGGACTGCCGGATCGCTTGTCCGACATGCAAGCAGGATCAGCCGCGCATGTGAACGCGACACCTCCTCAACGTGAAGTTTTTCGAGGGCCTGCAACATGATGTTGCAGTGCAGCAGAAAGGCGGAACTTCCCCGGCAAACCGGGCTCGAAGGCCCAGCTCAGCGCGGCTTGCTCGCGCGGGCCGCGCGGTCTCTTTCTCGCAACATGAAGAGGTAGAGGCTCTCGACCTTCTCGCGCGCCCACGGTGTCTTGCGCAGCACCTTCAGGCTCGACGGGATGCTCGGTTCGATGCTGAAGCAGCGCAGCTGGACGCGCTCGGCCAGGCCCGGCCAGCCGTAGTGCGCGACCAGCTCGGTCAGCAAGGCCTCGAGCGTGAGGCCGTGCAGCGGGTTGCGGGGTTGGGCGGGTGTGTCGCTCATCCAGACAGCCTTGCGAGATCGGCCTTCAATGCGCGCACGGCCGACACCGCATCGGCGTGGTCGCGCAGGAACGAGAAATCGGCGAAGTCGAAGCCCGGTGCCACCGTCGCCCCCACGTACGCGAAGTCGCCGACCGGCTCGGCGGCCTGCCACCACTGTGCCGGCACCGTGAAGCGCGGCTGCGTCGCGGCGCTCACCGGCGCCAGCGTCACCGATTCGATGCGATCCAGCGACGGCGGCATCAGCCACAGCCGCAGCGGTCCGCCTTCGAGCAGGTGCCAGACCTCGTCCGACGCGACGCGGTGCCACGCACTGTACTGGCCGCGGCCGAGCAGGAAATCGATGCTCGTCAGCGCGCTGCGCGGCGGGCGGCCATCGCCCGGCGTGATGGATGACGCCGCGCGGAAGAACTCGCGGTAGTGCCCGCCCTCGGGATGCGGCTGCAGCTGCAGCAGCGCGATCAGCTCGGCCGCGCGCGGATGGAGGACACCGCTCATGCGACGTACAGCAGCACGGTGACGAAGTGGCAGGCCGTGCCCGCCAGCACGAACAGGTGCCACACGCCATGCGCATGGCGCCAGCGCTCGTCGTTCGCGTAGAACACGATGCCACCGGTGTAGCACAGCCCGCCCGCCACCAGCCAGGCGAGTGCCGCCCACGGCAGCTCGCGCACCAGCGGCACCGCGGCGATCAGCGCCAGCCAGCCCATCGCCACGTACAGCGGCACGGAAGGAATGCGCTCGCGGCCCAGGCTCAATTCCTTCACGATGCCGACCACCGCGAGCCCCCACACCACGCCGAACAACGACCAGCCCCACGGCCCGCGCAGCGTGACCAGCGCGAACGGCGTGTAGGTGCCGGCGATCAGCAGGTAGATGGCGCAGTGGTCGAACTTCACCAGCACGCGCTTGGCTGCGCCGCGCACGCTGTGGTACAGCGTCGATGCGCCGTACAGCAGGATCATGGTGGCTGCGAAGATGCTCGCGCCGACGATCTGCCAGGCATCGCCGTGCAGCGACGACTGCACGATCAGCACCGTGCCGCCGCCGATCGCCAGCAGCAGGCCGGCCAGGTGCGTGAAGCTGTTGAAACGCTCGCCGTGGTACATGAAACCCGCTTTCTGAAAAGGCTTGAGGAGGCGCAGGCCGCAAGCATAGCGGCAGCACGATGACGCTTTCGGGCTGGCATCATCGCGGCATGACCGAACGCATGCTGCCCCCTTACGTCACCGCCTCGCAACTCGTGCCCGACCTGCGCGCCAAGGGCCACGGCGTGATCAGCCCGGCCGGCCTGCGCGACTGGCTCGCGGCCGACGCGGCCGAGCTGCAGGCGCTGGAGGCCAGCTGGGACGACCTGCCGCCCGACGGCTACCTGCGCGATGGCGGCCGCTACCGGCGGCGCCGCCATTCCTGCTTCGTGGTCGACGGCACGACGCTCACGCCGTCGCCGCATCGCGCGCACTGGCAGCCGGTGGCCTACAACGCGCTGCACGGCGGCATCGAGCGCTGGTTCGAGCCGATGGCGGCCGGCGTCGTCGCGCAGCCGGTGTGGGCGCGCCTGCTGCTGCGCATGGCCGAGGCCTGCAGCGCGCTGAAGGGCGCGCGGCCGTGGTTCGTCGAGGCGCACCAGTTCCGCATCGACACCACCGATGGCATCGGCCGGCCGACGCCCGAGGGCGCACACCGCGACGGCGTCGACTTCGTCGCGGTGCTGTTGGTCGGCCGCCGCGGCGTGAAGGGCGGCGAGACGCGGGTCTTCGAGGCCGAGGGCCCGAACGGCATCCGCTTCACGATGAGCGAGCCGTGGACCACGCTGATGCTCGACGACGAACGCGTGATCCATGAGAGCACGCCGATCCAGCCGCTGTCGGCCGATGCGCAGCACAGCGCGCACCGCGACACGCTGGTGCTGACCTTCCGCCAGGGCGGGTTCCAAGGTCCGCTGGGGGGCTGAGTTCGCCGAGGCGCGGCCGGTTCGTCGCGCCCGGCTGCAGTTCATCCGCGCGCCGGGCCGGGCCGTCGCAACACGCTGGGAACGGGCGGAGTGGCTGCCGATACTGACTCCATCGACGACACAAACCACCGACTGGAGCCCGACATGACCACCACCCGCCTGACCCAACTGACGCTGATCGTTGCCACGCTGTCCGCCGCCGTGCTGCTGTGCCAGCCGCGGGTCCAGGCCGGCGCGCAGGTCGCCGCGGTGGCGCCGGAAGTGATCACGATGCCGATGGTCACCATCACCGGCAAGAAGATGCCGGTGATCGTGATGCCGCAGGTGGTCGTGACCGGCAAGCGTGAAGCCAGCGA
>NZ_JBFUFP010000167.1:0-7870 GCF_056403375.1 Rhizobacter sp. P2_H2 | reverse complement strand
ACCCGCTTCGCGCCCTGGTCATGCGACCAGCGCAGGATGTCGTCGTGCCGCAGCAGCCCGGTCAGCGCGCCGATCTCGTCGATGCTCGGGAAGAACAGGTCGCAGTGCGCCAGCGTCTCGCGCGCGATCGCGAGCGCGCGGGCCGCGGGCCACAGCGCAGGGCGGAAGTTCAGGTCGTAGCTGATGTGCGTGCCGGCACCGCGCGCGCGGGCGATGGCCTCGAACACCGCGTCGCAGGCCGATGCGCTGATCGCCTGCGAGATGCCCGAGCAGTGCAGCCAGTGCGCGCCCTGCACGACGCCGGGCGGCAGGTCGACGGGGCGCATGCGGCTTGCCGCGCTGCCGGCGCGGCGGTACGAGAAGCGGTGGCCGCCCTCGCCATGCGTCACGAAGTAGAGCCCGGTCTCGGCGCCGGCGAGGCGCTGCACGCCCTGCGTCGCGATGCCTTCGTGCCGCCACAGCGCGAGCAGCTGTTCGCCGAACAGGTCGTCGCCGAGCTGCGTCAGGTAGCCGGTGCGCGCACCCATGCGGGCGGCCGCGATCGCGCAGTTCGAGGTGTCGCCGCCGAAGCCGGCGAGGTAGCGGCCGTCGGGCTGCTGGTTGAACTCGGCCATCGCCTCGCCGATGGCCAGCACATCGAGCGATTTCTCGAGCATCTGTTCAGACGACATCCGATGGTCCCCTCGTCAACATCCGTCCGGCGCGCTGCAGCACCTGCGGCACCGGTCCGGCAGCATAGGCGCGCACGCCGTTCACGTGCACCGAGGAGATCCCGATGCTCGCGCTGATCGGCACATCGTAGGTGGCGGTGTCGGCGATGCGCGCCGGGTCGAACACCACCACGTCGGCCATCATCCCCGGGCGCAGCAGGCCGCGCCCGGCGATGCGGAAGTTGCGCGCGGTCAGGCCCGTCATCTTGTGCACCGCCTGCTCCAGCGTGAACAGCTGCCGCTCGCGCCAGTAGCGCGCCAGCACGCGCGGGAAGGCGCCCCACAGCCGCGGGTGCGGGTGGCGGTCGTGCGGCAGGCCGTCGGAGCCGATCATCGTGCGCGGGTGCGCGATCACGCGCTCGACGTCGTCCTCGTTCATCTGGAAGTAGCAGGCGCCGCCCGGCTGCAGCCGGCGGCACGCGGTCTTCTGGTCGACGCCCCAGTCGTCGGCGATCGCCGACAACAGCCGGCCGGTGTGCTCCGGGTGCGCGTCGCTCCAGGTCAGCATCACGTCGATCACACCGTCGACCAGGTCCTCGCGCAGCACGGTGGAGCCTGCCACGTAGGGGTAGACGTCCATCGCGACCGGCTGGCGCGTGCCGAGCGCATCGATCAGCGGCAGCGTCTCGCGCGTGCGGCCCCAGTTGGCGGGGCCGGCGCACTTGTGGTGCGAGATCACGAGCGGCACGCCGGCCGCGAACGCGGTGTCGCCGGCCTCGTGCAGTGCCTCGATGATCTGCGCCATCTCGCTGCGCAGGTGGGTGGCGTAGATGCCGCCATGGCGCGCGACGATGCGCGCCAGCTCCGTCACCTCATCGGCCGGCGCCGGGAAGGCCTCTTCGTAGAACAGCCCGGACGACAGCCCGTGCGCGCCGTCGGCCATCGCGGCTTCGAGCAGCGCGGCCATGCGCGCGCGCTCGTCGGCCGAGGCCGGCTTCGAGAGATCGGGCACCGCCGCGAAGCGCAGCGTCGTGTGGCCGACCAGCGCGGCGACGTTCAGCGACGGCTGCGCGGCCTGCACCGCGTCGCGGTAGGCGGCCATCGTCGGGTAGCGGAACGAGCCGGCGCCCAGCAGGTTCAGCGGCGGCTTCGCGGCCTCGGTGACGTAGGGCGCGAGCGAGATGCCGCAGTTGCCGGTGACGACGGTGGTGATGCCCTGCGACAGCTTCGGCAGGCCGTCGGGGTCGCGCAGCACGATCGCATCGTCGTGCGTGTGGGCGTCGATGAAGCCCGGCGCGATCGCGAGGCCGCTGCAGTCGACGGTCTCGACCTCGTCGGGTGCGAGACCCTCGGGCAGGCGGTCGCGCAGGCCGGCGCCGGTGCGCAGGATGCGGTCGCCGGCGATCAGCACGTCGCCGGTCCAGCCGGGCGTGCCGGAGCCGTCGATCACCAAGCCGTTCTGGAAGAGAGTGGCCGACACGCTCATGGCTTGGCCCCCACGCCGCCGCCGTCCCAGCTCTGCAGCGGGTGCGTGCGCACGTCGATGCCGTGGCGCTGCAGCGCCTCGCGCACGTAGGTCAGCCGTTGCACGGCCGGGTCGCCGCGCCGCTGCGCGACCAGCACGGTCAGGATCTCGATCACGGTCAGGTGGGTCAGGTAGGCGTCGATGCCGACGTGCATCACCGCATCGTCGGGCACGCTCAGCGCGATCAGCATGTCGGCACGCTCGGCCAGCGGCGTGCCGGGGCGGGTGATGCAGACCGCCTTCGCGCCCTGCGCACGGGCGATGTCGACCGAGTCGAGCAGCGAGGGCATGCCGCCGACGTGCGAGATCGCGATCACGACGCCGCGCTCGTCCTGCGCGGCGGCTGCCACCTGCTGCAGGTGGTAGTCGGCCCACGCGGTGGCCGACAGGCCCAGGCGGAACAGCCGCGCCTGCAGATCCTGCGCCATGAACCACGAGGTGGAACCGGCGCCGTACAGGTCGACGTGGCGGGCGACCGCGATCGCGTCGACGGCGGCGCCGAGCGCGGCCATGTCGAGCTGCGCGCGCACGCCGGCCACCGACGCGGCGGCGCTGCGCGAGATCTTCGCGACCACCTGGTCGGCGCTGTCCTCGATGTTGACGCGGCGGTGCAGCGGCGAGCCGCCGAGCGCCAGCGCATGGGCCAGCGCGAGCTTGAACTCGCGCAGGCCGGCGAAGCCGAGGTCGCGGCAGGTGCGCATCACGGTGGGCACCGAGCTGCCGGCGCGCTCGGCCAGCGATTCGAAGCTCTCCTCGAGCACGCGGTCGGGGTCGTCGAGGATCAGGTCGAGGATCGCGCGGCGTGCGGTGGGGGCGCCTTCGCGCGCCGCGGCCACGTTCTCCAGCAGGCTCTTGGTCATGGTCGGGGGATCAGAAGTGCATTGCCACCGCGTCGCTGACGCGGTAGTCGTTCTCGACGACCGGCATCCAGTGCCATTTGTCGAAGGTGGTGCAGGGATGCGAGATGCCCAGGCCGATGCGCTCGCCGACCGCGGGGGCGGCGGCCTCGTCATCCGCGGCCCAGCGCAGGTACGCGTGCTGGTCGTTCAGGCCGGTGATGGCCCAGCCGGCCGGCACCGGCGCGGCCTGCAGCGCACCGCGCGCCGCACGCGCGATCGGCACCGGCAGCGCCAGGTCGAACGAGATGTCGCGCTTGCCGACCGCGAGGATCGCGAGGCCCGGCTCCGGCCGCGACTGCACCATCGCCCAGACCTCCATCGCCGGGCGCAGCGTCTCGCCGCAACCGCAGCCCAGGCGCGCCTCGACGCTGTTCACCATGCGTTTGTAGAAGCCGTGGTCGTGCGTCACGTAGCAGCCCGAGCGCAGCAGGCCGCGCACCGGCCGCGCGAGCGAGGGCGTGAGCCGGCCGGCCACCAGGTCGAAGATGGCCGAGCCGCCGGCCGACAGCAGCACCTCGTCGGCTTCGAACCAGCCGTTTGCATCGGCGGTCTTCGCGATCGCCTCGACGCGGTCCATCAGCGCCTTCGCATACGGCACGTCGGCATCGGTCTCGCCCTTCGCGCCGAGGCCTTCGTAGCACTCGATGCCGACCAGCTTCAGCGCGGGGCTGGCATGCATGCGGCGCGCGAGCGTGGCGGCTTCGTCTTCGGTGCGCACGCCGCTGCGGCCGCCGGCCACGCCGACCTCGAGCATCGCCTCGAAGGGCAGGGCGCCGGGGTGGGCCTTGGCCCAGGCCTCGATCAGCTCGAGCTGCGCGAGCGAGTCGACCAGGAACACGATGCGCAGGTCGGCATGGCCGCGCAGCAGCGCCTGGATCGCCGCGAGGTCGGCGTCGTGCACGACCTGGTTGGCGATCAGCGTGCGGCGCGCGCCGGTGGCGACGCCGATCGCGAGCTGGTTGACGGTTGCGAAGGTCAGGCCCCAGGCGCCGGCGTCGAGCTGGCGGCGGAACAGCTGCGGCGACATCGTGGTCTTGCCGTGCGGTGCGAGCTGGATGCCCCAGTCCTGCGTGCGCTGCTGCATCCACGCGATGTTGTGCTCCAGCGCCTCGCGCTTCAGCACGGCGAGCGGCAGCGGCAGGTCGCCGGCCAGCACGTTCCAGCCGGCGGCAGCGACCTCGCTGCGCCGGCGCGGCGCGGCGGTCAGCGGGTAGCCCTTCAGGCCGGGTTGCAGCAGCGGGTCGATCAGGTCGTCGGTCATGGTGGTCATGCGGTGATYAGGTCGTCGCGAATGCAGGCCGAGAGGCGGCCGGCGCCCTTGTCCGCGAGAGGGGGGATGGCCTGCGCGCAAGCCTCGATCGCGTGCGGGCAGCGCGTGCGGAACACGCAGCCCGACGGCGGGTTCATCGGGCTCGGGATGTCGCCCTTCAGCGGGATGATCTCGGTCTTGTCCAGCGGGTCGGGCTTCGGGCTCGCGGCCAGCAGCGCCTGCGTGTACGGGTGCAGCGGCCGCGCGAACAGCTCGGCGGTGGTCGACACCTCCATCACCCGGCCCAGGTACAGCACCACGACGCGGTCGCACAGGTACTCGACCACGTCCAGGTCGTGCGAGATGAACAGCATCGTCAGCGACAGCCGCTCGCGCAGCTCGGCCAGCAGGTTGATCACCTGCGCCTGGATCGACACGTCGAGCGCCGACAGCGGCTCGTCGGCGACGATGAACTCCGGCTCCACCGCCAGCGCCCGCGCGATGCCGATGCGCTGCCGCTGGCCGCCGGAGAACTCGTGCGGGAAGCGGCTCGCATGCTCCGGCCGCAGCCCGACCAGCTCGAGCAGCTCGGCGATGCGCTCCTTGCGCCGGCCCTTCGCGAGCCCGTGCGTCGACAAGGCCTCGTCGAGGATCGCGCTGATGCGCATCTTCGGGTTCAGGCTCGCGTACGGGTCCTGGAAGATGATCTGCAGCTTGCTGCGCAGGCGGCGCATGCGTTCGGCCGACAGCGCGCCGAGGTCGTCGCCGCGGTACAGCACCTGGCCGCCGGTGCGCTCGATCAGGCGCAGCACCGTGCGGCCGATCGTGCTCTTGCCCGAGCCGGATTCGCCGACCAGGCCCAGCGTCTCGCCGGCGCGGATCGCGAACGACACGTCGTCGACGGCGCGCACCGGCTTGTCGCTGCTGCCGAAGTAGCGCCTGAGGTTCTTCACCTCGATCAGCGGGGTGGCTGCATCGCTCATGCGGCATTCCTTTCCAGCGACGGCACGCGGATGCAGCGCGCCTGTCGCGATTCACCGCTGTCCGCGAGCGGCGGCACCGCCTGCGCGCAGGCCGGGATCGCCTGGTCGCAGCGCGGCTCGAACGCGCAGCCCGGCGGCGGCGCGAGCGGGCTCGACACCTGGCCGCGGATCGCGAACAGCCGCTTCGGCCGCGGCTGCCCCGCCGCATGAGACTTGCCCGGCAGGCAGGCCAGCAGCCCCTGCGTGTACGGGTGCGCGGGCGCCGCGAACAGCGGTCGCACCGGCGCCGACTCGACGACCCGGCCGGCATACATCACGACCACGTCGTCGGCATGGTGCGCGACCACGCCGAGGTTGTGCGTGATGAACAGGATGCTCATGCCGGTCTCGGCCTGCAGCCGGCGCATCAGCACCAGGATCTGCGCCTGGATCGTCACGTCGAGCGCGGTGGTCGGCTCGTCTGCGATCAGCAGSGTCGGSYSGCAGGCSAKSGCCAKCGCGATCATCACGCGCTGGCGCATGCCGCCCGACAGCTGGTGCGGGTACTCGTGCAGGCGCTGCGCGGCAGCGGGGATCTCCACCAGGTCGAGCATCCGCTTCGCATGCGCGAGCGCGGCGGCGCGGTCCAGCCGCTTGTGCAGCCGCACGCTTTCGGCGATCTGCTCGCCGACGGTGAACACCGGGTTCAGGCTCGTCATCGGCTCCTGGAAGATCATCGCCAGCTCGTTGCCGCGCAGCGCGCGCATCGGCGCATCGGGCAGCGTCAGCAGGTCGACCTCGGCACCGGCCCGCGTGACGAAGCGTGCGCTGCCCGCGACCTGCGCGCGCGCGGTCTTCGGCAGCAGCCGCATCAGCGTCAGGCTGGTGACCGACTTGCCCGAGCCCGATTCGCCGACGATCGCGGTGGTCTTGCCGGGCACGATGCCGAAACTGACGTCGGCCACCGAGCGCACCAGCCCGTCTTCCGTCGGGAAGCAGGTGCTCAGGCCGGTCACGGTGAGGCGGTTGGTGGTCATCAGAGCGTCTTCTTCAGCTTGGGATCGAGCAGGTCGCGCACGCCGTCGCCGAGGATCTGCAGCGACAGCGCCGTCAGGATGATCGCGAGGCCGGGGAACAGCACGACCCAGAATGCGCGGTCGGCGTACTGCTGGCTGCCGGCGACCATCGTGCCCCAGGTGGGAATCTCCGGCGGCACGCCGACGCCGAGGAACGACAGCCCGGCCTCGGCCAGGATCGCGTACGCGAAGATGAACGAGACCTGCACCAGGATCGGCGACAGCAGGTTGGGCAGGATGTGGCGCCACAGGATGCGCGAGGTGCGCACGCCCAGCGCCCGCACCGCCTCGACGAACAGCAGCTCGCGCACCACCAGCGTCGAGGCCCGCACCACGCGCGCGACGCGCGGCGTGTAGACCAGCACCAGCGCCAGCACCACGTTCAGCAGCGAGGCCCCGAGGATCGCGACCAGCGCGATCGCGAGCAGGATGTCGGGGAAGGACATCATCGCGTCGACCACGCGCATCAGCGGCGTGTCGAGCCGGCGGAAGAAGCCCGCCACCAGCCCGAGCAGCGTGCCGGCGAGCACCGAGCCGAGGGCCGTCAGCGCGGCGATCGCGAGCGAATAGCGCGCGCCGTGCACGATGCGCGCGTACAGGTCGCGGCCGAGCTCGTCGGTGCCGAGCAGGTGGGCGGCGCTCGGCGCCTTCAGGCGGTCCAGCACCGCGGTGTCGTTCGGGTCGAACGACGCGAACCAGGGGGCGCCGAGCGCGAGCACCGCGATCACCAGCAGCACGGCGGCCGACAGCATCACGATGCGGCGGTGCATCAGTTGTCGAAGGAGGCGAGGGACTTTCACGACGACATCCTCACAGCTTCACCCGAGGATCGACCGCCACGTACAGCAGGTCGATCGCGAAATTGATCAGCACGTAGATCGCCGCGATCACCAGCAGCGCRCCCTGGATCACCGGGTAGTCGCGCCGSAKCACCGCGYTSACCACCAGGTTGCCSAYGCCGGGYARSCCGAACACCGTCTCGGTGACSACSGCGCCGCCGATCATCAGCGCSACYGTCAGCCCCAGCACCGTGACGAYMGGCACCAGCGCGTTGCGCAGCGCATGCTTCAGCACCACCGTGCCTTCGCCGAGGCCCTTCGAGCGCGCGGTGCGCACGTAGTCTTCGCCCAGCACGTCGAGCATCGAGGCCCGCGTGAAGCGGATGATCAGCGCCGAGTTCAGCACCCCCAGCACCAGCGACGGCAGCATCAGCGCATGGAGGCGTTCGCCGAGCGATGCATCGGGCGCCCCGTAGCCCGAGACCGGGAACCAGCCGAGCGACACCGCGAACAGCTGGATCAGCACGATGCCGAACCAGAAGCTCGGGATGCTGGCGCCCAGCATCGCGGCGCCGGTGACGACCTGGTCGAGCCAGCGCCCGCGGTACACCGCCGAGACGATGCCGCACGGGATGCCGATCAGCGCCGCGATGGCCACTGCCATCAGCGCGAGCAGCGTGGTCGGCTCGGCGCGTTCCCACAGCGCCTGCGTGACCGGGCGCTGCAGGAA
>NZ_JBFUFP010000166.1:0-7879 GCF_056403375.1 Rhizobacter sp. P2_H2 | reverse complement strand
CCGTAGCTGCGGCTGGCCGGGCCGGCCTGGATGTCGTGCAGGAAGACGATGTCGTCGCCGCTCTCGGCCGCCGACACGTGCACGTTGAGCGCCCGCTCGTGCTTGACCGGGAACTCGGTCAGCTCGAAATAGTGCGTCGCGAACAGCGTGAAGCTCTTGTTGCGCTCGTGCAGGTGGCTTGCGATGGCGCCGGCCAGCGCCAGGCCGTCGAAGGTGGACGTGCCGCGGCCGATCTCGTCCATCAGCACCAGCGAGTGATCCCCGGCGCTGTGGATGATCGCGGCCGCCTCGGTCATCTCGAGCATGAAGGTCGATTGCGCATTGGCCAGGTCGTCGGCCGCGCCGATGCGGGTGTGGATCGCGTCGATCGGCCCGAGCCGGCAGGCATCGGCCGGCACGAACGAGCCGATCGCCGCCAGCAGAACGATCAGCGCCACTTGGCGCATGAAGGTGCTCTTGCCGCCCATGTTCGGGCCGGTGATCACGAGCATCTTGCGGGCTGCGTCGAGCCGGCAGTCGTTGGCCATGAAGTTGCCGCCGCCGGTCTCGGCCAGGCGGGCCTCGACCACCGGGTGGCGGCCGGCGGTGATGTCGATGCAGGGCTCGCGCACGAACTGCGGGCGCGTCCAGCCGAGTGTGTCGGCGCGCTCGGCCAGCGCTGCCAGTGCGTCGAGGCTGGCCAGTGCGCGCGCCAGGCCCGACAGCGCCTCCAGGTGCGCCTGCAGCTGGTCGATCAGCTGCTCGTAGAGCTGCTTCTCGCGCGCGAGCGAGCGCTCCTGTGCCGACAGCGCCTTGTCCTCGAAGGCCTTCAGCTCCGGCGTGATGAAGCGCTCGGCGTTCTTCAGCGTCTGGCGGCGCTGGTAGTCCATCGGCACCTTGGCGGCCTGGCCCTGYGTGACCTCGATGTAGAAGCCGTGCACCTTGTTGTATTGCACGCGCAGGTTGGCGATGCCGGTGCGCGTGCGCTCGCGGGCTTCGAGGTCGAGCAGGAAGGCGTCGCAGTTCTGGCTGATGTCGCGCAGCTCGTCGAGCGGGGCATCGAAGCCGCGGGCGATCACGCCGCCGTCGCGCAGCATCACCGACGGCTCGTCGGCGATCGCGCTGCGCAGCAGGGCTTCGATCGCCGTGTCGGGCGTCAGCGCCTCGGCCAGCATCTCCAGCAGCAGGGCGCGGCCCGGCACGCGCTCGCGCAGCGCGGGCAGCGCCTGCAGCGTGGCGCGCAGGCCGGTGAGTTCACGCGGGCGCACCTGGCGCAGCGCGACGCGGGCGGTGATGCGCTCGACGTCGCTGATGCCGCGCAGCGCCTCGCGCAGCGGCGCGACGCCGTGCTCGATCAACACGTCGAGCGCGTCGTGGCGCTGCGATGCGACGGTGCGCTCGCGCAGCGGGTGCGTGAGCCAGTGGCGCAGCGCGCGGCTGCCCATGCCGGTGCGGCAGGTGTCGAGCAGCGACAGCAGCGTCGGCGCGTCGTCGCCGCGCAGCGTCTGCGTGAGTTCGAGGTTGCGGTGCGTGGTGGGCGGCAGGTCGAGCAGGTCGCCGCTGCRCTCCACCTGCAGCGCGCGCACGTGTGCCAGGGCCTGGCCCTGCGTGTGCTCGGCATAGCTCAGCAGCGCGGCGGCGGCGGCCTGCGCGGTGCCGAGTTCCTGTGCGTTGAAGCCGGCGAGGCTCGCGACGCGCATCTGCTCGCACAGTTTGCGCAGGCCAAGGGCGGTGTCGAACTGCCAGCCGGGGCGGTGCGTGATCGCGATGCGGGCCTGCGCGACGGCCGCGGGCACCTGCTCGCGGTCGACCAGCACCTCGGCGGCGTTCAGGCGGGCGAGCCAGCCGGGCAACTCGCGTTCGGTGCATTCGGTCAGGCCGAGTTGGCCGCTGCTCAGGCCGAGCCAGGCGAGGCCGTAGCTGGTGACGCCGCGCTGCGTCTTCTGCGACACCGCGAGCAGCAGCGCGTCGCGCTTGTCGGCGAGCAGCTCGGTGTCGGTGACGGTGCCGGGGGTGACGACGCGCACCACCTTGCGCTCGACCGGGCCCTTGGCGGTGGCGACGTCGCCGACCTGCTCGGCGATCGCGACGGCTTCGCCCAGCTTGATCAGCTTCGCCAGGTAGCTCTCGACGGAATGGAACGGCACGCCGGCCATCACGACCGGCTCGCCGCCGCTCTGGCCGCGGCTGGTCAGCGTGATGTCGAGCAGCTTGTTGGCACGGCGGGCGTCTTCATAGAAGAGCTCGTAGAAGTCGCCCATGCGGTAGAAGACGAGCGTGTCGGGGTGCTCGGCCTTGATGCGCAGGTACTGCTGCATCATTGGGGTATGGGCCGGAATGGGGGCACGCGCGGGAGCCCGGCCGGCGGGCGATTCTTCCGCTAAGTCGTTGAATTGCTGAGTGTTTTTGTCGGATGACATGCTCACGATGGACTTTTCAGCGCCTATGAAAACTTGGGGGAACTTGGCCGTTCTGCGTAGGTTTGCGCGCTTCTAAAATCGAAACCTACGCTGGGCTGCGGCCGGTCTTCCAGAAAACCTACGCTTGCAGGGAGCGCAATGCAGTTCGACGCCCGCGCAGCCAAGGCACTTCAGCCAGGCGCGCACCTTACCATCGACGGCTGCCCAGGCCTTCGTCTCGAAGCCACTCAAACCCGACGCGCTTGGACCTATCGGTACCGCAGTCCGGTCGACGCGCGGATGCGCCAGGTCGGCCTGGGGCGTTGGCCAGCGATGTCGTTTCCAGCGGCGGCGGCCGAGTGGGAGCGTTTGCGCGGGCAGCGCGACGCGGGCGGCGATCCTGCGCTGTCGAAGCGCCAGGCGCGGGAGGCCGAGCGGACGGCCCGCGTTGCAGAGAAACAGGAGCAGCGGGAGCGCGCGTACACGGTGCGCCTCCTGTGCGAGGACTACCTGGTTGGACACGTTGCCCTGACGACGTGGGCGAGGCGATGCTGGGGCACATGCAGGAGGGGGTGAAGGGTGTCTACAACCTGCACACCTACGACAAGCAGTGCCGCGTCTGGATCAACCGACTGTCCACGCACCTCGATGGATTGGTAGAGCGGTAGTCGTATCGCCACGATCGCTCACCAGAGCGATTCGTTGAGCGATGCGCCCACAACGTTGAGGAGATCCGAAATGGGGGCGTGCGAATCAGCGCTTGCCCGGTCGTTGTAGAACGGCCAACGACCTGACGGTTTGGATCAGTCCTAGGTCCCTCTGCTGCAACTCGACACGTTCGTGGTGACGACGATCGTCTTGCGAGCGCTCCGTTCTAGACCGCACCGCAATCTGGCACGCCTTCAATGTGACGCCGCGGAACACAGCTTCGGAGGCATCTTCCCAGTTCTTGAACAACGGAAGCAACGGGCCAATCTCCAGTTGCAGAGCCTTCTTCCGAGCTTCCTCGTCACCAGGTGCGACGAGGCGACCATTCCCGTACTTGATAACCTCATCCACCCGTTGGGCGATAGTGTCGAATCGGAGCGATTCGGCCACGCAGAAAACCACTAGCATTTCGAGAGGGAAGCGCTTCTTGACATTGGTCATGCCAGGAATATTGACGAGTGCCGCATCAAGCCCGCCCGAATCACGGGTGACCAGATCGAGCGTGCTCGGATAGCGCTCTACCTTGCGGCCCGCCACCTTGCTGACGTAGAGCGAGGTCGGATCCATTTCGAGGACGAGGCCTTGATCGACTCTGCCGTGCCCTGGAAAGACCTCGATCGTCACGGGTGGCGCCGGTCGGCAGATGCGGTAAGAGCTATTGTCAAATCGGATCAACCCGGTCTCTTCCGTGAGCGCTTGGCGCATCGCGCTGATTTCGGAAGACCACCGCTGGTCAACGTGCAGCTGAAAATGATCAGGCATGGTGCTGAGGCGATTGTTGTCTTGATACTGTAGCCAAAAGTCCCAGGCCGCAGGGAACTCGTAGGAGATGGACGTGTCGCAGACAAAACCGGTCGACATCTGAGACGCTGTCTTCAGCGATCCTTGAAGAGGTCGATGGGTTTGGGATCGTCGGTGTTGATCTCGATGGAGTGCTTGGTGGCCTGCTCCCGCTGTCCGGTGGAGCGATAGCCTCATCGGCTGATGTACACGGTGGCGCGCCATTCCCTGATACACCGTGTCGGGGCTGTGCTGTTTGTGCTACCCGGGCCGGTGCCGACGTGGTCCTATGGTCCTTCAGTCGTTCCGACCCCGCCCGCAATGTCGACGAGTTCAGTCCGACCGAAACTCGTTGGCTGATCGATGCGATGACAGAGGTGGCACCCAGGCGTACGGCACGGCTGCGCGCGGTGAGTCCCTGAGCGATCAGCCGCGCGCTGTCCAACTACGCGCCTCGAAGGGCCTGCGGCACGGTAACGGTCTTGCGGCGGCCCGTGAAGGGTGGCGGCAAGAGGTTGGAAACCGGCCGCTCCTCGCACCAAGTGGTTACCTCGCGCACCAGCCAAGCGACACGTCTGCCGGAGAGAAGGCGGGGTTTGGGGAATGCGTCCCCGCGGACGAGTTTCTCCACCGTCGACTCGGACAACGAGGTGAAAGCAGCGACATCTGGCAGGTCAAGGTAGATCGGATCGAGTTTGCTCATTTGCTCTCTGTGGGGCTGTTGATATCGGGTCCCGCTCGAGGCGGGCCTCGTAGGTCAGGCGCGCGGCAGTGGCGCGGTCGGCACCGCGCTGCGTTGCAGCGGCGTCGGTGAATCCGCCCTGGAGCGGGTGTTCGGGCAGTCGAGCGAAGGGGCGCTCGGTCCGCATGGCTGCGGACGCGACGAGGAGCGACTCCGCCTGTGCGATGGCGTTCATGAAGTCTCCAGTAAAGAGATCGGACCGCTGCGCAAGATCACGTTTGTGGATCACCACAACTACATGAGCGGGGGCACCTTCCTCGATGGCGATCAGGTGGCTCGTGACGTGCTGCTTCTGTGGAAGCCTGGGCTCGACTGGAGATCGGCGCTGCACGGCATTCCACTCGACCCGATCGCCGGGCGTGCGCCAAGGAAGGAGTGGACCACGGAGGAGGAGCAACTCGAGGCGGAGCGGCTGCGCTACCGCATGCCTCGCACCTACGCAGCACTGCCGACCTCGCTGCGGCAGCTTGCCTGCGTCGCTTGACGCCAAAGCCCTCGTCAACGTCCTCGGATGTTGCTCAGGGACGGCGCCGAGTGCTCCGTCCCAGCACTGCTCAGCAGAACTGGACCTCGGTGCTGCACAGGCGTGTGCCGTCCGGCGCGCTGATGCTCAGGCTCAGGGCGTTCAAGCACGCGGACCCTGGCAGCGCAGTCGGTGCGAGCCGACGGTGGCGCGAGAACACGGCCTTGCCGTCGACCGTGCCCGTCCACTCGGCGATGTATTTCCGCGAAGGAACGCTCGCCTTCAACGGCTTCAGGTGAAACCGCTCGACGAAAGACTGCAGCTCCACCTCGGAGCTGATTCGGCCAAACACCTGCTCGATCGGAAGGCTGCTCTCCATGGGGTGTGCTCCTAGTGGACGGCAGTTTGGTCAACGCCGATGATGACGCTACCAGCTTTGAATACGGCTGTCGCCGGTGCACCAGCTGTCAGGTTCAAGGACTCGGCGCGTTCGGTCGTGATGCGCGCCATGAGGGTCTGTCCATTGGGTAGGTCGAGCCCGACCTTGACATCGTCGTCGTCGCCTTGGCCCACGTCGCGCACGCTGCCCACCAGCTGATTGAACGTCGCGGGCAAGCTCGCCGCCGGCTCCTCCAGCAGGACGATCGAGGTGGGGTGCACCAAGCCAAAGGCGCGCCCGCCTTGCTGCAGTTTCAGGATGTTCTGCACCTCGTGAGAGACCTTGATGACGATCTGCAGGCCCTGGGCGAGGCCCAGTTGCACTTCGTTGGCGTCGATGCCCGGGTGGATGGCCGTCACGACGCCATCGAGGGTGTTGAAGTCAGCGGGTTTCATGAGTTCAAGGTTCCGTGTGCTCGTGCCTCGCCGGCTGGCGGGGTGCTGCAATATACTGTATGAATGAACAGTAGTCAGCTGCCACGCGAAGGAGTCACGCGTGTTGGCCGGGAATCACCTGGGCCAGCCGTGGTGCCGCGCGCCAGCGTGGCCATCGGCTTCGGCTCGCCGTCGCAGGATTCGGGCGTCGGGCGCCTGGACCTGAATGACGTGCTGATCAGGAACCCGCTGGCCACCTTCCTGATGCGCGTGAGCGGCAGTGCGATGCGAGAGGCTGGCATCGACGACGGCGACATCGTGCTGGTCGACCGCTCGGTCCATCCAGCCAGCGGCCACATCGTGATCGCCGTCGTGGACGACGAGTTCATGTGCCGGCGGCTGGTGACGCAGGGATCGTCGCTGCGCCTGGTGGCGACCGACCCGAGCTGCGCCGATGTCGTGCCGCGCGCGGCCCAGGAGCTGCAGGTCTGGGGTRTGGTGACCAACGCCATCAAGGCGATGCCCGTCTGAGGCTGCGCCATGTTTGCGCTGGTCGATGTCAACAACATGTACGTGAGCTGCGAGCGGGTGTTCAAGCCCTCGCTCAACGGCCGGCCGGTCGTCGTGCTGTCGAGCAACGACGGCGCCTGCATCGCGCGCAGCAACGAGGCCAAGGATCTTGGTGTGCAGATGGCGCAGCCGTGGTTCCAGGTGCGGCACCTGGAGCGCGAGGCGGGGCTGATCGCGCTGTCCGCCAACTTCGAGCTGTACGGCGACATGTCCAGCCGCATGATGTCGATCGTCGGGCAGTACGCGCCGCGGCAGCAGATCTACAGCATCGATGAATGCTTCCTCGATTTCGAGGGTRTGCGCGGCGACCTTGTGGAGATCGGCCGAGACATCCGCCGGACGGTGCTGCAGTGGACCGGACTGCCGACCAGTGTGGGGTTCGGGCCGACCAAGACCCTCGCGAAGCTGGCCAACCACGTGGCGAAGACGGCTGATCGCAAGCCGGGCTCGTATCCGGCGGCCCTTGCGCAGGTGTGCAACTTCGGCGAGATGACCCAAACCGAGCTCGATGCGGTGATGGGTGTCACCGAGGTGGGTTGCGTGTGGGGCATCGGCCGGCGCATCGGAGCGCGGCTGACGGAGGCTGGCATCCGCACAGTGCGAGACCTGGCCAACGCGGACGTCACGGCACTCCGCAGCCAGTTCAGCGTGGTACTGGAGAAGACGCTCCTGGAGCTGCGTGGCACCTCGTGCCTCGGCCTCGATGACACCACGGCAGGCCGGCAGCAGATCATGTGCTCGCGGTCGTTCGGAAGCGCTGTGACCGAGTTGGCCGAGCTTGAGCAGGTCGTCAGCGACTTCACATCACGCGTGGCCGAGAAGCTGCGGCAGCAGGGCAGTGCGGCGGGAGCGGTCCACGTCTTCATCACGACGAGCCCGCATCGCAAGCAGGATCGCCAGCACAGTCCGAGCATGACCGTGCCGATGGTGCGGCCGACCACCGATACGCGCGAGCTCGTTGCGACGGCCACGCGCGCGCTGCAGCAGATGTACCGGCCGGGTTTCAACTACGTGAAGGCCGGCGTCATGCTGGTGGACTTGCATGATGGAGGTGCCCGGCAAGGTGAGCTTGACCTCTTCGCAACTGACAAGCCCACAGTGCAGGCGGAAGTAGGACGAGATCGGGCTCAGCTGATGGGTGCGTTGGATGCGCTGAACCATCGGTTCGGCAAAGGGGCCGTTCGCATTGCCAGCGCTCACCACGGACGTGGAACGCAGGCTTCAGTTGGCAAGCAGGAGCGGCGCACCCCGCGCTATACGACGAGACTCGACGAGATTGCGAGAGCCAGCTCCTGACCGCTGGTCGCCGCGAACTGGAGCCATCGACCCTGACTTGACCTCCCGGCAAATGCCCGATTGCGCCTTCAATTCATTGCCACCTCACCTTGGGGTTTTTACTGATTTCTCAGGGGGCTTGAAGATCTC
>NZ_JBFUFP010000165.1:0-7924 GCF_056403375.1 Rhizobacter sp. P2_H2 | reverse complement strand
ACACCGCACTGCAGTCGCTGCGCCAGCGCATCGGCATCGTGCCGCAGGACAGCGTGATCTTCTCGGCCAATGCGCTGGAGAACATCCGCTACGGCCGCCCCGAGGCCAGCGACGACGAGGTGATCGCCGCCGCCCGCGCCGCATTCGCGCACGACTTCATCAGCGCGCTGCCCGAGGGCTACCAGACCTTCCTCGGCGAGCGCGGCGTGCGGCTGTCGGGCGGGCAGCGCCAGCGCATCAGCATCGCGCGGGCGATGCTGAAGAACCCGCCGCTGCTGCTGCTCGACGAGGCCACCAGCGCGCTCGATGCCGAGAGCGAGCGCATGGTGCAGGCCGCGCTCGAATCGGCGATGAAGGATCGCACGACGCTCGTGATCGCGCACCGCCTGGCCACGGTGCAGCGCGCCGACCGCATCGTCGTGATGGAACACGGGCGCATCGTCGAAACCGGCACGCATGCGGAACTCGCGGCTGCCGGCGGGCTCTATGCGCGGCTGGCGGCGCTGCAGTTCGATCTGTAAGCGCGCGCCGACATCAACTGTTACCGACGACCGACAGACACCTGCAACATGCGCGACCGATACTCGCAATCCGCTCGCGCGCGAGACTTTTTCAGGAGAAGACCATGAACATCCGCAACTTCCGATCCGCCGCCGTGGTGCTCAGCGCCACCGCCGTGCTGCTGGCCGGCTGCCAGAACATGAGCGAGACCCAGAAAGGCACGGCCATCGGCGCCGGTGCCGGCGCCGCGGCCGGCGCGGTGCTCGGCAAGGTGACCGGCGGCAAGGCCGGCACCGGTGCGGTGATCGGCGGCGCGCTCGGCGCGGTGGCCGGCAACATCTGGTCGAAGCGCCAGGAAGAACGCCGTGCCCAGATGGAGCAGGCCACCAAGGGCACCGGCGTCGAGGTGACCCGCACGGCCGACAACCAGCTGAAGCTGAACGTGCCGAACGACGTGTCGTTCTCGACCGGCAGCGCGACGATCAAGCCCGAGCTGCGCGCCGTGCTCGACCCGTTCGCCGAGAGCCTGAAGAACGACCCGAACGTGCGCCTGAGCATCGTCGGCCACACCGACAACACCGGCTCGGACGCGATCAACAACCCGCTGTCGCTGGAGCGCGCGCACAGCGTGCGCGACTACCTGAGCACGCGCGGCGTGGCCGCGAACCGCATCGAGACCGCGGGCCACGGCGAGCGCGAGCCGGTGGCGGACAACAGCACCGAAGCCGGCCGCGCGAAGAAYCGCCGCGTGGAACTCTTCCTGCGCGAGCCGGGGCAGTCCTGATCGCTCTTCGCATGACGGAACGGGCGCCTTCGGGTGCCCGTTTTTCGTTGCGCCGATAATCGCGCCTTCCGCAGGCAGTACCCCCATGAAACAGTACCTCGACCTCGTCCAGAGCATCTTCGACCACGGCAGCTGGCAGGACAACCGCACCGGCGTGCGCACGCTGAGCCTGCCCGGCGCCTCGTTGCGCTTCGACCTGCAGCAGGGCTTTCCGGCAGTGACGACGAAGAAGCTGGCGTTCAAGTCGGCGATCGGCGAGCTGGTGGGCTTCCTGCGCGGCAGCCGCAATGCGGCGGAGTTCCGCGAACTGGGCTGCAAGGTGTGGGACCAGAACGCCAACGACAACGCGCAGTGGCTGGCCAACCCATACCGGCTGGGCGCCGACGACCTCGGCCCGGTGTATGGCGTGCAGTGGCGCAACTGGCCGGCCTACAAGGTGATCGATTCGACGCAGACGGCGCAGATCGAGGATGCCATGGCGCGCGGCTACCAGTTCACTGCCGTCTACGACGACGGCGAGGCCGAGCGGGTGCTGCTGTACAAGGCGGTCGACCAGCTGCGCCAGTGCCTGGACACGATCATCAAGGACCCCGGCAGCCGGCGCATCCTCTTCCACGGCTGGAACTGGGCCCAGCTCGACGAGATGRCGCTGCCGCCCTGCCACCTGCTGTACCAGTTCCTGGTCAGCCAGGAGAAGCGCGAGATCTCGCTGTGCCTGTACATCCGCAGCAACGACGTGGGCCTGGGCACGCCGTTCAACCTGACCGAAGGGGCGGCGCTGCTGCACCTGGTCGGTCGGCTCACCGGCTACACGCCGCGCTGGTTCAACTACTTCATCGGCGACGTGCACATCTACGAGAGCCACGTCGGGATGCTGCGCGAGCAGCTGACGCGCACGCCGTTCGCTGCGCCGCAGTTGCAGCTGTCCGATCGCATCCCCGACTTCGCGAAGACGGGCCGCTACGAGCCGGAGTGGCTCGAGAAAGTGGAGCCGTCGGATTTCGCGCTGGTGGGGTACGACCACCACCCGCCGCTGACGGCGCCGATGGCGGTCTGAGCGGCCGCGCGGGTCACGCGCGGCGCTGCACCTTCACAGGTCGGATCGCTGGCCGTCGCGCATCAGGCGGGCCAGCATCGCCACGACGGCGGTGCGTTGCGTATCCACCCCGGCCGTGCCGAGCGCCGCCAGGCGCAGCGCTGCCGGCGGCTCGACCCCGGCCATCAGGTGTTTGGCGAGCTTGGTCATGRTCAGGCCCGCGAGCATGCACTGCAGCGATGCGGCCGCTGCGTCGTCGTCGGCCACCGGCAGTTCGGTGAAGCGGGCGCTGACTGAAACCAGCGCTTCCGCCGCGCCCAGCAGTTCATCGGTGTTCATCGTCATCACAAGATCCTGGCCGCAGCCAAACCCGCGATTGGACCGGCCGGCGCGCCGGCTGTCATGAACAAGGCCTGATGAAACCTTGACGGTGTGTGTGCCGGCATGTCACCCGGCCCGGGTTTTCGCGCCCATCGACGCGGCAATTCAATTGATCGCAGCCCTGGCTTTCATCCGCTCGTCCGGCGTTCAGCGGCCGGCACCCAGCGTCACGACCAGCGCCAGCAACTCGTCGAACCGGAACGGCTTCGTGACGTAGGCTGCGAAGCCGGCCGCCTTGCCTCGATCCACGTCGTGGGCCATGGCCGACGCGGTCACGGCGACGACCGGCGTGTCCCGCAGCCGCGGATCGCGCCGGAGCTCCTGCAGCACCTCGAAGCCGCTCATGCGCGGCAGCAGGATGTCGAGCAGGATCACGTCGGGCCGCTCGGCGCCGGCCATCGCCACCCCGCTGGCCCCGTCCTGGGCAGTCAGCAGCTCCAGGTCCGGGCGGTCCTCGAAGGCGGCTTGCATCAGTGCCAGGTTGATCGGGTTGTCCTCGATGTACAGGACACGCAGCGTCCGGTGCGCCGTGCGCTGCACGGCCAGGGGCGCGCTCACCGCGGCCTCGATGTCCGTTGCCGCGAGCGGCAGCTCGATCCAGAAGCGGGAGCCCTCGCCTTCGACCGACTCCGCACCGACGTCGCAGTGCATCAGCTCGGCCAGCCGCCTGGACAAGGCCAGCCCGATGCCCGAACCCTGCACATCGGAGTCCTCCTGGCCGAGACGCTCGAACGGCGTGAAGAGCAGCGCCAGCCTTTCGCTCGCGATCCCCGGCCCGGTGTCGCTGACGGTGACCCGCACGCGTCGGCCGTCGGCGCTGCGATCCCGATGGACGACGACACGCCCCCCGACGCGGTTGTACTTGACCGCGTTGGACAGGAAATTCACCAGGATCTGCCGCAAGCGGGTGCGATCGGCGACGACCGCCAGCGCGTCACCGCCCGCATCGGCGGTCAACGCCACCTGCCGTGCGTCGGCGCCCACGCGGCACATCGACACGGCCTCTTGAACGACGGCATCCAGGTCCACCGGCGCCAGGCGGACGTTCAGCTTGCCGACCTCGATGCGCGCCAGGTCGAGCAGCTCGTCGATCAGTTCGAGCAGATGATCGCCCGCATGGCGGATCTCGGAAAGCCAGTGGCCGTGCTTGTCCGAGCGCTCGGTCATCTCGAGAAGCTGCGCGAAGCCGAGGATGGCGTTCATCGGCGTGCGCAGTTCGTGGCTCATGCGCGAGAGAAACTCCGACTTCCCGCGATTGGCGCGCTCGGCTTCGTCGCGTGCCGCTTCCAGCGCCCGGGTGCGCTCCAGCACCCGGGACTCCAGTCGACGATTGGCCTCGAGCAACGCCTCCTGGGCCTGTTTCAGCTCCGAGACATCCAGCGCCGTGATGGCCACGCTGCGCGCGCCGTCTGCCGCGGTGATCGGCGCGATCGTGATGACGTAGTGACGCGGCACGCCGGCTTCGTTGGGCAGCATGCTCTCGAAGCTCTGGCGCGAGCCGCTCGTGAAAGCGGCATGCAGGTAGCCGTTGAAGCGTTCCCTTTGCTCAGGCGGATACCAGTCCTGCGCCAGGGTCCCGACAACGCGCCGCCGCGGCGGATCGTCGCCGCGGTTGGCGAAGATCGTGCGGCCGTTCGCATCGACCTCGTAGATCAGCACCGCCGTGTGGGCCGTCAGCGCACGCAATCGGGCCTCGCTCGCACGCACTGCCGCCTCGGCACGCTTGCGATCGTCGACGTCCATCGCCGTTCCCAGCGCGCGCAGCGGCGCCCCCTGCGCGTCGCGCTCGACGATGCGGCCCCGCAGGACGACCCAGCGCCAACCCAACTGCTCATGCCTGAGCCGCAGCTCGATCCTCAGCGCCTTCGTGCGCTGGTCCGGATCGCTGCGCAGTTCAGCCGCCACGGCCTCGATGTCGTCGGGATGGACGCGCTCGCGCCAGAACGCGAGCTGCGGCCTCAGCTGCGAGGGCTCGACGCCGACGATGCGCGCGCACTCGTCATTGGCTTCGACCCGCTGCAGGGCCAGGTCGCACTCCCACAGTCCTGCAGACGCGGCCTCCATGCCGAGGCGCAAGCGCATCTCGCTGTCGGCCAGCTGCGCCTGCGACGCCTGGACCTCGAGGTTCGCCCGCCGCACCGAGTTCGACAACGCATTGATGGCCGCGACGACGGTGTCGAGCGCGTCCGGACGCCAGCGGCCGGCGGCATGCCGGTCGAGCACCAGCGGAGGATCGCCGGGCCCCGCGTGCAGGGGATCGATGCTGCGAACATGCCGCGCCACCTTGGCCAGATGCTGGGTCACCATGTACTGGAAGACGAGCAGCAGGAACACGGCCACCAGCGCGGTCTTGACGGCRTTGCCGACCAGCGCGGTCACGAGCCGGCTCCCGATGCGCGTGAGCACGCCATCGACGCTGGCGGTCACATGCAGTGTCCCGATGAGGACGGCGGCTCCGCCTTGCTCATGCATCAGGGGCACGGAGGTCTGCAGGCGCCGCTGCGATTCGGCCCGGACCACCGACCAGCGCGTGCGGCCCTCGACGTCGATGCGGGCCGATTCGATGTCGGGCAGCCGCAGCAGGCCCTCCAGCTGGCTTTGCACCGCCTCCGCGTCGAACTGCCAGACACTGTGCGCGAGCGACGGTGCGTAGCTCGACCCGATGAAGCGGAACGCGCTGTCGATCTCGCGCAAGTCGCGTCGGTAGTCGACATACAGATCGACGGCCGTGATGAACGTCGTCACCAGCGAGCTGAACAGGACCACCGCAATCAGCAGGCGCTTGGCCAGGCCGTTGCCGTTGAACAAGGCATGGCGCACGCCGCTCCAGGCCGGCGTGGACACAACGCTCATCGTTCGGCCTCGCGAAGCATGCGAAGCGTGATCTCCCGACGCAGGCGTTCCAGTTCGCCACCGGCCTCCATCTCCTGGAYGACCTTCTCCACCCGGGGCACGAGCTCGCGATGCCGCTCGTGCAGGAAGTGATACAGCGGGATGTGCTCCAGCGCCGGCGACAACGGGCGAACCACCGCGTCGAGGCGCAGCTTCCTGTTCAGCAGCACACCGCTGAACCGATCGCAGACCGCCACATCGATGCGTCCGCTGRCGAGCATCTGCATCAGCTGCTCCATCGTCGCGACCGCTTCGACCTTGCTCATCCCGCTCGTTCCACGCTCGGAGGAGCCGACGCCGCGAACGATGCCGATCGAATACGGCGCGATCGAGCTCCAGCCGTCGATCCGGAGTTCGCGCTGCTTCACGAAGGCCGATGGCTCGATGTAGTTGATCGAAGCCCGCACCGGCAGCAACGACGGAAACTCGCTCTGCACGGCGAGGATCCTGTGCACCTCCCCATCCACGCGCCCCTGGCTCGACTCGACGAGGGCCCTCTTGGCCGGCAGGTCGACGAACTCGATCGCGATGTCCAGGCGCTGGTAGACGGCTTTCAGGATCTCGCCGCCGACGTATTGATCCGGAATGTTCTCGAGGCGTGCCAGCCGCAGCACCGCCTGGGCCGGCGCCGCATCGGCGCGCGAGGGGGGCAGCGCGAACCCGATCAAGCAGGTCAGCAGCCAGCGCCTCGCCGGACTCGCCCCTACGACTGCAGAAGTGGCAATGGAATCCATGGCTGGTCTTCCTGATCCGCCCGCGTTCGCCCGAGCCCGCGGGCGCCCAGTGTAGGCCAGCCGCACTTCGGTGCGCCAGCCCCGGGGCCCGGGGTCAGCCGAGCGCCGCGACGATCTCCGGCGGCGCCTGCACCAGCTCGATCAGCACGCCCTCGCCGGCCACCGGGAATTCATCGTTGCTCTTCGGGTGGACGAAGCAGATGTCGTGGCCGGCCGCGCCCTTGCGGATGCCGCCGGGGGCGAAGCGCACACCGTTCGCCGTGAGCCACTCGACCGCGCGCGGCAGGTCGTCGATCCACAGCCCGATGTGGTTCAGCGGTGTCGTGTGCACCGCCGGCTTCTTCTGCAGGTCGAGCGGCTGCATCAGGTCGACCTCGACCTTGAATGCACCATGCCCCATCGCGCAGATGTCTTCATCGACGTTCTCGCGCTCGCTGACGAAGTTGCCGGTGACCTCCAGGCCCAGCATGTCGACCCACAGCGTGCGCAGCCGGTCCTTGCGCTCGGCGCCGATCGCGACCTGCTGGATGCCGAGGACCTTGAAGGGGCGTTGAGTTGTGCTCATGGCGTCACGCGAAACGGATGATGACCTGATCGACCGCCAGGCTCTCGCCCTTCGCGGCCGACACCTCGGCGACCACGGCGTCTTGCGTGGCCACCAGGATGTTCTCCATCTTCATCGCCTCGATCGTCGCGAGACGCTCGCCGGCGCGCACCTGCTGGCCCGGTGTCACCGCCACGTCGACCAGCAGCCCTGGCATCGGCGACAGCAGGAACTTGGACAGGTCCGGCGGCGCCTTGAACGGCATCAGCGCCTGCAGTTCGGCCACGCGCGGCGCCAGCACGCGCGCCTCGATGGCCGCGCCGTCGTGCGAGACGCGGTACGGCAGCCCCAGCCGCTCGATCTGCGCGACAAAGGGCTTGCCGTTGCAGTGCCCGTGGATCACCAGGTCGCGCAGGTTCGAATCGAACTCGATCAGGTACTGCGCGTCGCCGATGCGCACGTCGTAAGCGCCCCCTTGCGGCCGCACCGTCAGCGCGGTGCGCTCGCTGCGCCCTTCGCCCAGCGGCACGACGACGACGAAGGCATCGCCCACCTGGAACTCGTGCCCCGGCATCTGCCCGCTGATGCGCGCCGCGCGCTCCAGGTGCTGGCGGTTTGCCACCGCCGCCAGCGCGCGCAGGAACAGCGGATCGGCAGGCGTCACCAGTTCGGCCGAGAAGCCCTTCGGGAAATGCTCGGCGATGAAGCCGGTATTGAAGTCGCCGGCGACGAACTTCGGGTGCGCGAGCAGCGCCGCCTGGAACGGGATGTTCGAGTTGATGCCGCGGATCGCGAAGCCGTTCAGCGCCTCGCGCATCTTCGCGATCGCGTCGGCGCGGTCGCGGCCGTGCACGATCAGCTTCGCGATCATCGAGTCGTAGAACATCGGGATCTCGCCGCCCTCGCTGACGCCGGTGTCCACGCGCACGCCGCCTTGTTGGGCCGGCGGCAGGTAGCGCACCAGCCGGCCGGTCGACGGCAGGAAGTTGCGGAACGGGTCTTCGGCGTTGATGCGGCACTCCATCGCCCAGCCGTCGCGCTTGATCTGGCCT
>NZ_JBFUFP010000164.1:0-7948 GCF_056403375.1 Rhizobacter sp. P2_H2 | reverse complement strand
AACATGGCGTCATCAAGGGCAGTAAAGAGAGTTCCGGCCCCGATGCCGAATCGCTGAGACAAGTTCGGCCATCCTTTTGCCTTCAGTTCAGAATAAATCAATCTCTCCGGTGCGACTGTTCCGGGCAAGACGAGGCAATTAGGATCTGCGTGGTCACCATCGAGAATGGCGACGGATTTGTATGGAAGCTTGCCGGCCTTCCCGAGTCCACCCAGCATCGCCACAACATTCGCCGGTCCGACAGGATTAATTGCAATTCGATTTAGCAATTTTGCGGACTCTTCTGCAGATGCTAAGATCTCTCGGAGAAGTATCTCTGCATCGCGATCCTCAACAAAAACATGAACTTCGGGGTGAACCTCGTCATCTAGGCGGCTCATAGCGAAGTCAGCCGAGACTCCGTATACGACACTCAAACCCTGCGGACCAGGCAGAAGAAGGATACGAGCTTCTTGGGGAAGTTCCTGCAGGACAAAGGGGCTGTGCGTCGACAAAATTACTTGCACGCGGCGGTGTCGCGCTAACCAAAGTAGAAAGCGGACGAGTCGACGTTGCGCGCGCGGATGCAAGGACGCTTCAACTTCGTCGATGAGCAGGAGGGAGTTGTCCGGAATGCCTTGTAGTGTTCGAAACAAATCAAGAGTCGCGTCCTCGCCGGCACCTTGATGGAACTGGGATAATTCTCCCCATTCTCGTTCAAGCAAACCAACTTGGCGCTTCTTGTCTACATCAGACGTTGCGAATCTGGCTTTGCTGTAATTGCGCCCGAGGACATGGGACAAACGGTCACGAAATGCATCGCTGATTTCAGCGCTTTCAATTTCAGACGCCGCAGAACGTGCGATCTTGGCATATCCCACTGACGCATCGAGTGGAAGCGTCCGTGCGATATCGAGTAAAAATACATCTCGCTTGGGGGCGTTGTCGGGAACTCGCCACCTTTGTGTGAGTTTTGTCATCCTAAAGCTTTCGACATTTGGTCCGCGTTTGACGCGAAAGTCGATTTTTACGCCTTGGATGGTGTCCCAGTGTGTTTCGACAAAGAATGCAGACGGGTAAAAGCGCTTTTCTTTGTCCTTGCTGTCATAAACACAAGCTGCAATCTTCATCAACGTGCTCTTGCCGCTGCCATTCTCCCCCACTACAGCCACTACCGGAAAATTAAACTCGACAGACTGACCAGCCCATCCACGTAGACCGTCGATTTGCACCATTTGTAGAAATTGTGGCCACATGCCTGCTTGGTACTGGCCCCGGATGGTGTTGATCTCGCTGTAGTCCACGATCTAACTTCCTCTGCAGTGAAATATAAATCAGCAATATTGGTGCGGTTTACATTTGCTAAAATTGGCTACCAAGCTCCAGCTATTTTGTAAAACGAGTAGGCGATGGCTGTTAACGCGAGAGATATAGGGATCAGGATCTCCGTTAATCCCTTTGACCAAATCAGCATTGTCAGTGTTGCATAGGTCGCTGAATAGATCCGCAGTCGCCGATCTACTTCGAACTCGATTTCGATCGACCGTAGTTGCCCCACATCATCTGGAACTAAGGAAATCGGAATGATCCCCTCCTGTGATCCGTTTGTGAAACGGAGTGCGCCTGGACTACCGAATGTGGGGAGGAAAGCTGCAAAAGTCGGGTCGCCTTCCTCAGCCTCCTTCATTACACGTGCGCCGTCGTCTTTGAAGTGCCTTGCCGGAGAGCCTGTGCGCTTGTATTTTAGATATTCCTGCTTCAATCCAGACACGACGGTCTTCTTTCGCCCGGCATTGAATTCATGGAGCATTTCGCTATGCGCTTCACGGCGCTCGTCTGAGAAGAAGTATCGCATGAAGAGATAAAGAAGAACTAGCAAGATCACGAGCCACGCCCTAAAGGGTTGAGCAGTGATCTCTTCTCCCCAGATACGCTTCCAAACATCCTTCTGCTGAATACCCAACATCCAGCCAGCTAAAACGGCACTGCTTGCAGCCATGCAGTTGCGTCTGACCTTGTCGTCGTCATCCATCGCAAGCCTTCCCGAGTTGTGTGCAACTGAAGCTCCAAGCCAAGCAGGAGGAGGCCGGTACCAGTTGTTCAGCCATTCCATGGATGAGCGTTGATGTCAACGCATTGACCATAGGCGAGGTTGCCAGAAAGACCCCCCGGGGTAATCCAGAGTGAGGGGCGCAGTCCCGGACAATTCTCACGCCCAATGCAATTCGATGATTGCCAGCTTCATCCGCAATGTGGCGGATGACATCACTGCGGAGACTGTGCTCGGCTGCAGCAATTCTCCAAGTGCAATGTCTCCATCAGCAGCCCCATGACCCGCCCCCACATCGTCTCCCTCGCCCTCGCCACATTCGCCACCACCGCCGTGCCCACACCGAGCATGGCCGCCGATCCCCCTGCCGAGCCCAATCCACCCAAGCCCACCGGCTCCATCGAAGACAGCGTCTGCCGCATCGTGTCCGAGCACATGGGCATCCCGCTCCAGCAGATCCAGCTGCAATCCCGATTCTTCGCCGACTTGAGGGCCGATTCGCTGGACCTGGTCGAGCTCATCATGGCCATCGAAGACGAGTTCGGCGTGGAGATGAGCGGCAGCGACTGTTCCGGCCTCACGACGGTCGGCACGGTCGTCGCGCATCTTCAGCAGCTCACGGCCCAGAAGCAGAAGGCTTGACGGAAAGGCGCGGAATGACTGAAGGGATCGTCCGCGAGTTGCAAAGCATCGTGCGCGGCCACGCACAGCTGGACACCGACGCGCACGGGCCGGAACTTCGCCCGGTGCTTCCCCGCGGCCCGCGCGGCGCCGCCATCTGCTTCGTCGGCAGGGATCCCGGCGAAAAGGAAGCGAAGTGCGGCCTCCCCTTCATCGGCGAGTCCGGGCAGCGTCTGCGCAATGGCTTGCTGGAGTTCTACGCACCGTCACTCCAGCCCAGCGAGCAAAGCAGGCTGGAGATCGGCGAGCGCTTCTTCTGGATGAGCACCGTGCCGTTCAAGCCCAAGGGCAACAAGCCCTGGAGCCAGGCGGTGCGGGTCGCGTGCCAGCCCTTGCTGCTGCAGTTCATGCACGACCAGTGGGGCGGCCGCGATGTCGTGACGTTCGGGACCGAGGCGTTCTTCTGGTTCGGGATCGGCCAGCCCGGCGAGACCCTGCAGAAGCTCAACGCCTTCTGGGACCAGGGCGACATCAAGTACGAGCGGAGCATCGACGTGCCGTTGCCCGGGCTGGCGCACACCGTGCGCCTGCACCCGATGCCCCACCCATCTCCGGCCAATGCGAAATGGCGCGCGCGATTCCCACAGCTGTTCAAGCAGCGGCTGTTGATGTTGAGGTAGTACAGGCGCGTCAGCCGTTCACCGGCCTGAAAAGCTGTGAGTCAGCATGCTCGATACCTCGGCGACGACGTCCTGGCACGGAGGTGAAACCCAGCTCATCAGCAGTTCACTGCGAGCCAGAACCTGCTTCGTGTCCATCGATTCCAAGGTGACTTGGAATCTGCGCACCTGGTCCTCCTTGACGGCGGGTGCCTCTTGTCGCACCCGAATGCGGTACTCGGACATCGGCTTGTCGATCGATGCGACCTGGGCCCGCCCGGCGTCGAGCGTGGTGCGATGGAATTCGGGAAGGCATTGGCCCGGGCGCTGGGGGTCAGGTCCTGCCTCGCAGGGGCGAAATCCGCTGGAGTGATGCAATGCCCACTCCACGGCCTCCACCTTCAGACCCTGGCAAGCAGGAGAACTCCTCAGCAGGCAGCCGACAAACCGATAGGTGATCTCGGGGCCGAACAGGTCGACCTCATCAATGAAGATCATCTTCGGCGAGCCCGTGTTGGCTACCTGGACGATCTGAGGTTGGGGTGCATGGGCTTTGCACGCGGCTTGAAACGAATCAATGGCAGCGCTTGTCGCCAGCTCGCGTTCCTTGTCCTTGGCTTTCTCGATCAGCGGATCGACATGGATTCCCCAAAGAATGAGCAGTGGCACGCTGAGGCGAACGGCCCAGGCAGCGAACCAAACGCCGCCAAAGCGGCGTCGCTTCCCGAAAAATGAGGCAATGCAGGCGATCAGCCAAACCAGGACGATCGCGACGGATCGAAGGAGGTCGGCCGCGATGCCCTCGCCCCCCATCGCCAGAGCCATGCCCGGCAGGAGCAGCAGGGCAGCCGAAAAGGTTCGACCGAAGGGAGGTACCGCCAAGAATTTCATCGGCACCTGCGATCGCCGTCGCAGCACTCCATGGCCGAGCGAAACCACATTCCTGTCATGAAAATCCCCCTCCTCGTTGTGCCGCGATCTTCTCATGTGGTGTGCGCCGGTCTCGGCGCTGTTCAGGCAGCGGCTCCCGGCCTTGTCATCGCAGGCCCCCGGCACCCGGATTGCCCCGAGCCGAGTCATGAAGATCACCGGCTCCTGTCACTGTGGCGCCATCCGGTACAGCGCGGAAATCGATCCGGCCCGCGTCACCATCTGCCATTGCACCGATTGTCAGAAGCTGACGGGCACCGCCTACCGGGTCTCTGTCGGCACGCGGCGCGAAAACTTCGTGCTCGAGCACGGCACGCCGAAGGTCTACATCAAGACGGCCGACAGCGGCGCCGAGCGCGCCCAGTCGTTCTGCCCCGAATGCGGCTCCCCGCTGTTCACCTACGACCTCGCGACCCCCGACACCTACGGGCTGAGAGTCGGCTGCATCGATCAACGCCGGCAGCTCGTGCCGAGCAAGCAGATCTGGTGCCGCTCGGCACTGCCGTGGGCCATGGACATCGCAGCGCTTCCCCGGCGAGAGGAGGAATGACTGCAGGCCGTGCATCGTCAGGCCGTTCACAGCTTCGGCTGGCCACCCCGCCGGCCACCATCGGCGCCCCAGAATCGATCGACCTCACCGCAGCAGGAGCACGCGACCATGCTGGATCGCCTCAATCGATCGCCCTCGCCCACCATCGGCTCACCCCGCTCCACCAGTCCGTCGGACAACACGGCCCCCACGCAGCGCCCGCGCGGCCCGAGCGGCCGCTCGCAGAGCCTGGGCCAGCTGGAAACCCTCACCAACCGCCCGCCGCCGGGCACCGCCCTGCGGCTCGGCGACATGGCGCCCCGGTCGCCGCTGCCGAATGCATCGGCGCGTGCGCGGCCCGAGCTCAACGAGCCCTGGCTGAACGGCACGCGCGACGGGCTGCTCAGCGAGCACCCGGATGCTGCAGCCGTCACGACGGCGCATCAGTCACTCACGCAGGCCGGCTACGAGTTCGTCGGCTACCACGGCACCCACCATGCGGCCGGCCAGTCCATCATCGGCACCGGCCTGGATCCGTCGCGCATCGGATCGAACAGCGGTACCGCCAAGGGCAGCGGCTTCTACGCGGCGCACCGGCGCGGCTATGCCGACGAGTGGGCCGAGGCGTCGACGCAGACGGGCGAGGTCCATCCGAGAACCTTCGAGCCGGAGCGGAACACGGGCGACGCAGGCATCGAGCGCGTGACGCGCGTCTACGCGCAAGGCATGTCGGCGATGCGCCCGGGCCGCGATGTCGCCTGGGGCCTGCACCCGTCAGCGGGTGACCCGCATGACGACAAGAAGCTCACCACGGGCCAGCCGTTGAACGTGCAAGCCGACGTCGGCGACCTCGAGGCCGTGTTCTCGCCGCAGGTCTACGGCAAGCTGGCCGCGATCCCGTCGCTCGGTGCGGACGGGGACGCCGCGGCCCAGCTGAACCAGGGCCGCGCCAAGTGGCCGCCGCACGAGGCGCCGTGACGAGCCTCAGGCCTGAAGCTCGGAATCTGTCGCGTCCACGGCAGCTTCGGCGGTGCCAGGACGAACGCCATCGAACGAGAGCTTGACATCCTTCGTCGTGCCACTGCAGTGGTAGCGAGCCACTTGCGCAACTCCCCTCTGATAGATGAAGTGCTGATGTCCTTGCGCGGAATCCCCCAGGGTCGCCTGGATCTCTACCCACAGCTCCGCGCCCTCGGGAACCCCATGGTCACCGGGGTCGCTGATGTTGGTCTCGCCGACAGGGAACGGAGTGCCGGTGGTCGCTGACGATATGCGCTGGCGGCCATCGCTGCGAAGGTAGTCGAAGCGCACCGTCACGAGGTACGCGCCCTTGTTGCGCACGGCCACCTTTCCGATGGGGACGGGGTTCTTCGCCAGCGCATCCAGATCCTGGGTGTGCCAGGTGCCGTCGAAGTACACATCGTGGACATGGCCGTCTTCCGCGACGAAGACGGCGTGCCAGTGCCCCTCGTGGGCGACGACACCCGGATCGCTCACGGCTTTCGGTGCAGAACTCTCGCGCGTCAGGTCGCGGTAGACCCAGGTGTCGTCCTGCGGCATCGACACGTCGGCAAGATGCCCTCCGGCGTCTCGGAAGACGATGTGCGGGCCCCTGTGATCGATGGCCGTGGGATCCCCGGCGGCTGCCACGGGGCATCCGCTGGCCACCGTCAGGTCTTCGTATCGCCAGCCGCCCTTGGCGAAATAGAGGCGCGCGATGTGATCGGCGCTGTCTCGATAGAAGCACTCGAGACGATTGTGGTACGCCAGAAAGACCGGCACGCCCTTGGCCCGCGGCGCCCGATTCTCCGGGGTCATCATGTCCTGCCGCACCCAGCCTTTCTTGTTGTCGTGATAGAAGTGGCCCAGCTGGCCGTCGCCTGCGCGGTAGGCCACGTGGAGTTGCTCATAGGCGTGGATGGCCGCCGGGTCTCCGTCAGCGTCAGGCAGGTTTCCCGGCACGACGGCCTGCATGTCTTCCCACACCCATTCACCCTTGCGGAAGTAGACGTGCGAGACGTGGTTGCGATCGTCGCGATAGAAGGCATGCAATTGACCCGGCGTGACGACCAACGAAGCGGCACCGATCGTCGCCCGCGCCTTGGCAAGCCCGGTCAGGTCTTCGTAGATCCAGCCTTCGTTCTCTCGGTAATACAAGTGGGACAGGCCGTTGCTCGCGGTGCGGTAGATCGCGTGCCACTGGTTGTCGGTCGCGATCGTGGTGAGCTCGCGGGCCGTTGTAGGCGTTYCCTTGACGCGGGCGGTGACGTCTTGCCTCATCCAGCCCGCCTGCCTGTCGTAGTAGTCGTCGAGGATCGAGCCGTCTGTGGTGACGTAGGCAACGTGCAGCTGCCAGTGATCGAAGATGGAAGCGGATGGCCGGCCAAGCGCGGTGGTCATGGAGTTCTCCCTGGGCTGTCGCACCAGAATCGGTGCGAATGCAAGTTACGCCCGATCCGAAGCCGGCCACATGCCGCGCGTTCCACCGGAACATGCCGGCCGTCTCAACTACGCACTCAAGGCCGGCTGCGGCATCGCGCTGGTGAGCTGCTTGATCCAGTGGACGGCCTCTGCATCGGGCCAGGGATGGCCATTCGCATGGCCGCGGGGCGGTGCGCCTGAAACCGCGGAAGCCGACAGCTCGCGGGCATCGCCCGGCGTGAGGCCGAACTCCCTTCGAAACGCCCGAATGAACGCAGCATCACCGGCGAATTGGCACTCGACAGCCACATCGAGAATTCGCCACGATCGAAAGGCGGGAGAGATGAGCATCGCAAACGCGCGCTGCAGGCGGCGCTGCTGGATGTAGTTCGCCGGGCTCGTCGTGCCGAACAGCCGATAGAGGCCGGCCCGCGATACGGCAAAGCGGCGGCACAGGCCCTCCACGTCGAGCGAATCCGATCCCAGGTTCTGTTCGATGAATTGCCTGACCTGGCTTTGCAAGGCCTGCTTGGTTCGGTGGAGGGGCGCCTGTGCGTCCGCGCCGTGTCCGCTGCTGCCCAGGACCAGCTGGGCAAGTGCTTGAACCGTGGCCTGGCTTTGTCCGTAAGTGAGGTCGCAGCCCCCTCTGCGCAGCCCCAGCAGATAGTCGCCGAGCAGCCGCCCATAGGGTGTGTCGTGTCCGAAGACGGCAAGCGATGGAAGTGGGGCCGTATTTGATGCCGCAGGCGCTACCAACAC